>CAZMXY010000052.1:17928-21185 GCA_964570345.1 uncultured Rhodothermales bacterium
GTCGCAACCTTGACGGCTTCGCTCTCGCTCGAGAGCAGCGGCGCGACGAGCGGTTCGGCGACGGCTCGCACGATCTCTGGATCACGATATGTCGGACCGAGATAGACGCCGTCCACGCGATCGAGCGGTGACGGCTCCGGCCATACGCCCAGTACGGCGACCGCCTCGGCGCGCATGGCCTCCGAGGCGTCGTCGCGCATGGCATACTCCGCTACACGCCGCACCGCCTCCTCGGAGCCGACGCGAAGATTGGCGTTGATGGCGCGCCGTACGAGCGGCTCACCCATGAATGGCGAGGCGCCGAGCTCGCGTGCCAGTGCGGGAAGTGCGGGCTCGATGCCGCCGTCGTCGTTGATGGCCCGGCTCGCCTCCGTTACGACCCTCTCATCGGCGTCGTCGAGGAAGGCCCCAACGCCATGGTGTCCCAGTCTCCGCAGCGCCACGACGGCCGCCAGCCGAACCGCCGCCGATGGATGAGCCGCCAGCGCCGTGATAGCCGAACCACTGCCGGTGCGAGAGAGCGCGAGCGATCCGGCGTGTCGCACGTACACGTCCTCGTCGTCGTTCCGCGCCAGCAGATCGACGATGGGCTGGAAGGCCGGTGCATGTTCGATGCGGCCGAGCGCTTCGGCAGCGAAGAAGCGCACGCGTGCGTTCTCGTCTTGCAATAACGGAATTAAGCGGCGGGCTGCGGGTGCGTGTTTCAGGTCTCCGAGTACCTTGGCCGCCTGCGCGCGGATCTCCGGGTCGTCGTCTGCCAGAAGGCCCGTCAACGACGTGCCCGTTTCGGGATTTCGGCGGGCAAGCTGCCAGATGCCCCAGATGCCGTGGATGCGGGCGAGCCGGTCGTCCGCGTTCTGCGCCGCCGCCGACAACGCGCCGGCGGCTCCACGCGCGGCCAATTCGAACTGAGCCTTTCGGCGCACCCGTAGGTCGACATGAGCCAGCAGCCGTACCAACTCGTCCTCCACGCGATTGCCGAAATCCTCACCCAGTAGTCGTGCGGTTTCCTCCTGCAACGGCGTCCGCGGTCCCGACAGTTTCCATATGCGACCCTCCTCACGCGAACGCCAACCGTCGATCCAGTCGGCAACGTACAGGGCACCGTCCGGACTGACGTCCATGCCGACGGTCAAAACGCCGCTCAGCACCACCTTTTCCTCGGCGAGCTCGAATCCGGCCCCCTTGTCGCGAAGCCGAAAACCGTGAACGTTCGTCGTGGCGGGCGAACCGGTGAACTCCGACACGAAGAAATGTCCGCGCCATGCGTCGGTCAGGGCCGTACCCGGATTGTAGACCATGCCCGCCGGACCGCTATGATAGTTCGAGATCGGCGGGAGAATGAACGCGGCCTGTCCCTCGAACCGGGGCTTGAAGAGCCGTTCATCCATCCACACCTTATACCGATTGTTTCGCGGATCGGTGTACTTTCCCCATTGCCAATGCGTGCGCCATCCGCTATCCGATCCCTCTACTATATAGACGATCCGTTCTTCCTCACCGGAGTGATCGCCGTCATTGTCCACGCTGATGAGGTTGCCGAACTCGTCGAAATCGAATTCGTGTGTGTTGCGTAGCCCGACCGCGAAGACCTCAAATCCGGTACCGTCGGGTTCGGACCGAAAAACGGCGCCCTGATAGGGATTGACCCAGCGCCGACCGTCGGGCCCGGTGACGTTATAGCCCATGTCGCCGACGGACCAATAAATACGCCCGTCGGGACCCGTCGTGATGCCGGATATGCCGTGGCCGTTGAAACCCGGATGCACGCCGTATCCGTAGCTGATCGACGTCATTTCGTCGGGCAGCCCATCGCCGGCCGTGTCCTGAAGACGCCACACGTGAGGGGCTGCACCCAGGTAAATCCCGTGCTCGCTGACGAGAAGCCCGCCGAGCACGTCGGTCTCCGGCTCATTCAGACCCTCCATCAAGACTCGTGCCTGATCGGCGACCCCGTCTCCCGATCGATCTGAAACTCGGATCAACCGCTCTTGCTTGACGCCGAAGTCGTACCAATCGTGCGAGCCGTCGCCGTTGTAATCCGGAAGCCAATCCGCATTCTCCTCGCTACGATTTGGCGCGAGATCCTGCTTCAGGAACTCGATCATGTCATTGACGCTGCGCTGCGAGAGGCCGACGGTCGTCCAGGTAGGATGACCGCGGATGTCCAGATGCCCGACCGTCCGATCCGAAATCGTCACGTGGAGCCGCCCGAGGTCGTCGACGTCGAGCGCGATGGGACTCGCCATCAACTGCTCCGTCGCGAAGAGATCCAGCTCAAGCCCGGCGGCCGGACGCGCCGCAACCTTCTCTCGAACTTCTTTCGCGAATGCGGCGGCGTCCGTCGGGTCGAGATTCAGCGGTTCTCGGGGGCGGACGTCCCGGATGTCGATCCGCGGGGCGGGGACGGCGGATTCCGGGACGACGGCTTCGATCCGAGCGGATTCGCTTGCGGACCGGCAAGCCGTCCACGCGAACGGGATCCACGCGAGAAGGAGAACGAGATATAATCCGGAGGGGCGACTGCGCATGCAGAAAGTGGAAGATGAGAGAGACTACCGGTCGAGACGTCTACCGTCGCGACCTACAAGTATCGGGAAAATCTTCCGATCTCTCCAATTTCGGCGCGATTCTCTGCATCAGTCGAAGTGCGCGTTCACGACGGGGAGTAATTTCAACCCCCGTCGGTTGTTCTTTGCGTAGTTAATCAGGCCCAGCTGTACGCCGTTGAGACGCCGAGCAATATTCAAAATTCCGATGGTCAGTCCATGTTGTTCACCTTTGACGTAATTGAACGCGCTCAGCGATGCTCCTTTGAACCGGCCGTTTTCGCCGATCCTGAAGTAAGCGGGCGCGACGACGACGCCCACGACGTCGTCGCTGCCGGCGGCGACTCCGGACAGCACGACGCCTCGTATGACCGGCGCTCCTACGCCTACGCCCGAGACGGCCACGCCGCGCAGCGTCCCTCCGGCGCCTACACCGACGCCGCCGATGGCTACACCACTCACGCTGCCTCCTGCTCCGACACCCAGTCCGCCGACGATAAGGCCGGTCACGTCGCCGCCGGCGCCGATGCCCAGGCCGCCGACACCGATTCCGTCGAAGGCGCCGCCTGCGCCGACACCGAGACCACCCACGAGCACGCCGCGCACGTTGCGCCCGCCTCCTACGCCAAGCCCTCCAACGCCGAGGCCGACGACATCGCGCCCGCTGCCGGCGCCGAGCCCGCCGATCGTCACTCCTTTGACGTCGCG
>CAZMXY010000053.1:0-6306 GCA_964570345.1 uncultured Rhodothermales bacterium
CGATCGCGAGAAATGTTCGGCAGACGTTGTACCGAACGCGATGAATCCCTATTCATGACTGAGCTCGGTTATCAGCCTGTCAGGTTCGGATCATCTTCCAGAAAACATGGCCTACACATCCTTTCAACCTCCCCACCGCGTTCTCATGGGGCCCGGCCCGTCCGACGTACCCGAACGCATTCTCGAAGCGATGGCCCGTCCCACGATCGGTCATCTCGACCCGGCCTTCGTCGGATTGATGGACGAGATCAAGGAGCTGCTGCGGTATGCGTTCCAGACGTCCAATCCCCTCACCATGCCGGTCTCCGGTCCCGGGACGGCGGGCATGGAGAGCTGTTTTGCCAACCTCATTGAGCGCGGCGACAAGGTCATCGTTTGTCAAAACGGTGTCTTCGGCGGCCGGATGAAGGAGATGGCGGCACGATGCGGCGCCGAGGTGGCGCTGGTCGAAGACGAATGGGGCCGGGCCGTTTCGCCGGACAAGCTCGAGCGGGCGCTCGACAACCATCCGGATGCGAAGCTCGTCGCGTTCGTGCACGCCGAGACGTCCACGGGTGCGCTGTCGGACGCCGCCGACCTCATCGCCCTTTCACATGAATACGAGTGCCTCGTCATCGTCGATGCGGTTACCTCGCTCGGAGGATCTCCACTGCACGTAGACGAGTGGGAAGCGGACGTCGTGTATTCGGGATCGCAGAAGTGCCTCTCATGCACGCCGGGGCTTTCGCCGATCACATTCCGGGAACGAGCGGTCGAAGCCGTTCGCGGCCGCAAGTCGCCGGTGCAGAGCTGGTTCATGGATCTCACGCTCGTGATGAACTACTGGGGGGACAAGCGCTCGTACCACCACACGGCTCCGATCAACGCGCTGTACGGGCTCCACGAGGCACTTTTGATCTTGAGGGAAGAGGGCATCGAGGAAGCGTGGGCCCGACACTTGCGAAATCACAAGGCCCTCCAGGCCGGCCTGGAAGTGCTCGGGTTACACTTCGTCGTGCCGGAGCCGGAGCGAATTCCCCAACTGAATGCCGTGCAGGTGCCTTCCGACGTTGACGAGGCCCGGATCCGACGGCGACTTCTCGAGGAGCACCGGCTGGAAATCGGCGCCGGCCTCGGACCGCTGGCCGGAAAGATCTGGAGAATCGGCTTGATGGGCCACAGCAGCCGCCCGGAAAACGTCGAGCACTGCTTGAAGGCGATGGCATCCGTTCTGTCGGACGAAGGGCTGTCGGTTAGCGAAGCCGAGGCGCTGAATGCCGCGCGCGAGGCGTGGGCCGAAACGACGTCCACGGCGCGCTGACGAGGCCCCGAATCGGTTCATAACGGACATGCTCCGATGAATGTCGAACTGCTTGCACTCCTGGCGTTTCTGCCGATTGCCGTAGTAGGCGTCTTCCTCGTCGTACTGCGCTGGCCGGCGAGCCGTGCCATGCCCCTCTCGTATATAACGGCTGCCGTACTCGCACTCTGGGTCTGGCAAGTACCCGGCGTACAGGTCGCCGCGGCCACGATCCACGGCGTCATCGTGGCGCTGATCCTCCTCTATATCATTCTCGGCGCGGTGCTTTTGCTCAATACGCTGCAGCAGAGTGGTGCGCTGCGGACCATCCGCCGAGGATTCACGGACGTCTCCGCCGATCGCCGCATCCAGGTCATTATCATCGCCTGGCTCTTCGGATCTTTTATCGAAGGCGCCGCGGGTTTCGGTACGCCCGCCGCCGTGGCCGTCCCGCTGATGGTCGGTCTCGGGTTTCCTGCCATGGCGGCCGTGGTGGCAGGTATGGTCATTCAGAGCACCCCCGTGTCCTTCGGAGCGCTGGGGACGCCGATTCTCGTGGGCGTCAACACCGGACTGGCAGGAGACGTGGCGGTACTGGAATACGTAGGTCAGCTTGGATTCGTGGCCGAAAACGCCGATCCGGCCTGGTATGCCTTCCTTGCCGTGATCGGCTCACGAGTCGCATTGCTGCATACAGTGGTCGGCTCGCTCATCCCGTTGATCGTGGTCGCCCTCATGACTCGATTCTTCGGCGAGAACCGCTCGTTCGTCGAAGGGCTCCGCGTCTGGAAATTTGCACTGTTCGCGGCAGCGTCCATGACGATTCCGTACGTCGTCGTGGCGCACCTCCTCGGCCCCGAGTTTCCGTCTCTGCTCGGCGGATTGATCGGTCTGGCGATCGTCGTGCCTGCTGCAAAGCGGGGCCTGTTCGCTCCAAACGACACGGAGCCCTGGGACTTTCCACCTGAGAGCCGGTGGAAAACCGATTGGTCCGGTACGATCGAGATCAGCGACCGCGCGGTTGGCGGCAGGCCGATGTCGATGACCCTCGCCTGGGCGCCGTACATCCTCCTGGCCCTGCTGCTCGTCGTCACCAGAGTGCCCGCGCTGAAGATCCAGCCGCTCTTGCAGTCAGCCTGGCTGACGATCACCTACGAAAATATCCTGGGCACGGACATCACGTCGACCGCTCAGATTCTCTACCTCCCCGGCTCCATCTTCATATTCGTCTCGGCGATCACGTACTTCCTCCATCGCATGCAGGGACGCGCCTTCGCACGAGCGTGGAAGGATTCCGGCAAAGCGATGATCTCTGCCTCGGTGGCGCTCATCTTCACGGTGCCTATGGTGCAGGTATTCATCAACTCAGACGGCGGAGCAGCCGGGATCGACAAAATGCCCATCGTGCTGGCCGAGGGCGTGGCGGCCGTGGCGGCGTCGGCATGGCCGATCTTTGCGCCCTTTATCGGGGGGTTCGGCGCCTTCGTCGCGGGCAGCAATACGGTGAGCAATATGATGTTCTCGCTCTTCCAATTCGGCGTCGGCACGCGTATAGGGGTAGATCCGGTCTGGGTCGTCGCGCTGCAGGCCGTCGGCGGCGCAGCCGGAAACGTCATCTGCGTGCACAACGTGGTGGCCGCCTCGGCAGTGGTCGGTCTCGTCGGGCAGGAGGGCGCCGTCATCCGAAAGACGCTCGTCGCCTTTTGCTACTACGCGCTGATGGCGGGATGCCTTGGATATGCCATCACCTGGTGGAGCACGAAAGGCTGGTTGAATCTGGGATCTGTCTCGTTTGCCCTTCTGGCCGTCTCGATCATCGTTTTCATCCACCACGCGCTCCGAAAGGATGCCGTTTCCGGCCTGACCACTAAAGCTGCCTGATTCCACCACATCCATGAGTCCGCTGCAGAATTATCTGGGGCAACTGAAGGAGCGCGTCGTGGGTGAGTTGCGGACGGACGAGTACAGCCGCGTCCTCTACAGCACGGACGCAAGCATCTACCAGGTCATGCCGCACGGCGTCCTGATTCCGCGCGGAATGGAGGACGTCCACGCTGCCGTCGAATGGGCGCATGAGTACAAGGTGCCGCTGCTGCCACGAGCAGCGGGGAGCAGCCTCGCCGGGCAGGCCGTGAACGAGGCGCTCGTACTCGACATGACGCGCCATCTCGACGCGGTGATCGAAGTCTCGCCGGAGGAGATGTGGGTCCGCGTGCAGCCCGGCATCGTGCTCGACGAGCTGAACCTGTTTCTGAAGCGCTACGGTCTTCAATTCGGGCCGGACCCGGCCAGCAGCAATCGCGCGGCCATGGGCGGCGTCGTGTCGAACAATTCGACCGGAAGCCATTCGATCGTGTACGGAATGACGGCCGATCACGTGCTCGAGATGAACGTGATCCTGAGCGACGGCTCGACGGCGTCGTTCGGACCGCTGGATGACGACGACGTCGAACGGTGCCGCATGCGGGCCGGACGCGAAGGATCGATTTACCGCGGGATCACCGATCTCGTTCGGAGCGACGCCCATCGCGCGATCATTCGCCAGGGGACGCCGCGGCACTGGCGACGTTGCGGCGGATACAACCTCGATCGCTTCATCGACGGCGTCTCGCTTCACGGGCCTGGAGACCCGCGGTTCAACCTCGCCAAATTGATCTGCGGGGCGGAAGGGACGCTGGCCGTTATCACCGACGTGAAGCTCAGCCTCGTGCCCGTACCGAGGCAGACGGCGCTCGCCATCGTCCACTTTGCTCGTCTGTACGACGCGCTTGCCGCCGTGCCGGCCATCCTCGAGGTCGATCCGTCGGCGATCGAGCTGATGGACAACAAAGGCCTGACGCGCTGCCGGAAGAATCTCGAATACGCGCGCCTCCTGGAAGGGTGTGTGGAAGGCGAGCCCAACTGCATTCTCATCACTGAGTTCTATGGCGAGAGCGACACCGAGCTCCGCTCGAAGATCGACGGTCTTCGTGAGCATCTGCGGCGCAGGAGCGCCGGCGCGACGGCGGTGACGCCGGCGATCGATCGCGAGCGGCAAAACGACGTCTGGACCGTCCGCAAGGTGGGACTCGGCCTGCTCATGGGTGAGCCGGGCGATCACAAGCCGATCCCATTCATAGAAGACGCGGCGGTACCCCCGGAGCACCTGGCGGAATACGTCACGAAGATCGAGCGATTCTGCCACGATCTGGGGACCGACGTCGCGTACTACGCGCACGCAAGCGCAGGATGCGTGCACATCCGGCCGCTGATCAATACGAAGAAGGCAGAAGAGGTCGCGAAGCTCCCGGAGATCATCTCCTTCTCGGTTGAGCTGCTGCACGGCTACGGTGGCGCGCTGTCGAGTGAGCATGGTGACGGGCGCGTCCGCTCGTGGATGAACGAGCGTTTTTTCGGTCCGGATCTGTATCGGCTCTATCGCGAGGTGAAGCGTACGTTCGATCCGGACAACCTCTTCAATCCCGGAAACGTCGTCGATGCGCCGCCGGTGGAGGCCAACCTGCGCTACGGGCCGGATTACGAGTTCGTACCGCTTGAGACGAAGCTCGACTTCAGTGCGGAGCTGGGCTTCGATCGTGCCGTCGAAATGTGCAACGGTGCCGGGATATGCCGGAAGCGGACGACGGGGACGATGTGTCCGAGTTTCATGGTGACCCGCGAGGAGGAGCACTCCACGCGCGGGAGAGCGAACGCCCTGCGTGCGGCGCTGTCGGGCCGGCTGCCTGTGAGCGAGTTGACCAGCCGGCGCATGTACGAGGTGATGGATCTGTGCGTCGAGTGCAAGGCCTGCAAGGCGGAGTGCCCGTCGAACGTCGACATGGCGAAGATCAAGTTCGAATTTCTTGCGCAGTATCAAGCGGCCAACGGCGTCCCCCGTCGCTCGCGAATGTTCGGCGATATCGCCCGGCAGAGCCGCCGGGCAAGCGGACCGCTCGCACCCGCCGTGAACGCGATGATGCGAGTGGGACCGATTCGGGCCATGTTGGAGCGGACATTCGGCATCAGCCGAAGCCGCCCGTTGCCGACGTTCGCTCGCGAGCCGTTTACCGAGTGGTTCGCCCGGCGGCGTGCAGCCGAATCGTATCCGCTCACGGGCGCGCCGCCGGTGCACGCTTCGCGAGCAGGCACGGCGCTGTCCGCAAACGGCTCACCTCGTGTCGTTCTGTTTAACGACACCTTCAATACGTATAACCATCCTGAGGTGGCCATTGCCGCCACGGAGGTGCTGGAGGCCGCGGGCTTTGAAGTCGTGCTTCCGGGCCATTTCTGCTGCGGACGGCCCATGATCTCCAAAGGGCTCGTCGATGAAGCCCGCGCCTCCGCGGAGGACGCGGTCGCGCATTTGCATCCGTTCGCGTTGGAGAGCGTCCCCATCGTGGGGCTTGAGCCGAGCTGCCTGCTTGCGCTGCGCGACGAATACCGGTACCTGCTGCCGGGCGACCCGCGCGTGCAGGAAGTCGCCGACGCGGCCATGCTCTTCGAAGAGTTCGTTGCCACGCTCGCCGACGAAGGCCGCCTCAACCTGACCTTCACGGACCGGGCGGCCCGTGTCCTCCTGCACGGGCACTGCCATCAGAAAGCGCTCGTCGGTATGAGGCCCAGTCTCCGGACGCTGTCTCTCGCGCCGAACTACGTCGTAGAGGAAGTAGATTCCGGCTGCTGCGGCATGGCCGGGTCATTCGGCTACGAGGCCGAGCACTACGACCTGTCGATGAAAATGGCCGAGCGTCGCTTGCTGCCCGCGGTGCGGAAAGCGGGCGAGGAGACGCTAATTGCCGCCGCCGGGACCAGCTGCCGGGCGCAGATTCAGCACGGAACCGGGCGGACCGCCCTGCATCCGGCCCAAATCCTGCGCAACGCCGTCGTGAAAACCGCCTGAGCGCAAGGATGAGGCGCAGGTGGAAGCGCTCACCTAAACGGGGATTCTCTCCGGGATTCTACCGACGTCCTGCCGGCGAGATGCTACGTGCCTATCTTAGCACTCAGGAGACTCGCCCCGAGAACAAATCGGGCGCGCAATCTCCGGA
>CAZMXY010000053.1:6406-12608 GCA_964570345.1 uncultured Rhodothermales bacterium
GAACGCGAAGCCATCTATGCTTCCGTCCTGAGTACGCGGCGGCACCAGCTCAGCGGGCAGAATCCCACCGTGGGGCTGTTCGTCTCGCTGGATGGGGGCGAAACCTGGTCACACAGCGGTTGGAAACAGGGCCGTCTCTTCGCAGCCATGGCCGTACCCGGCGGCTGCGGCGATACCCTGTTCACGGCTTCCGGCAACGGCGTCATGCGTACCACCGACGGAGGCCGCTTCTGGAGGATCACGACCGACTGGCGCATCACCGAAGTCCAGGACGTGACCATCAATCCGGCGGATCCTGCCTACGTCTTCGCGGCTACTCCGTACGGACATTTTCGCTCTGACGATTTGGGCGAATCGTGGCGGGAATACAGCGATGGGCTGACGTCCGAATTCGTCACCACCGTACGAGTGGACCGGCTCGATCCGAACCGCATTTGGGCCGGCACGGAAACAGGTCTATTCGTCAGCGACGATCGGGGCGGGCACTGGATGCCTACATCGGTTCAGGATCCAGTCCGCTCGGTACGTCAGAGTCCGGTAGATCGCTCGCGATGGGTGGCCGGTCTGCAGGATAAAGGCGTTGCCGTGTCGAATGACGGCGGACGTACCTGGCACTACGGGACCGGGGAGATCGCCGATCGCACGATCTATGAAAGCGAATTTCATCCGACGGACCCGGACGTACTCTATGCCGGAGGGTGGCAGACGGGCGTACTTCGCTCCAACGATTTCGGTCGAACGTGGCAGCGCCTCCTCGCCGGATTGGCGGGCACCGACGCGTCGAATGTGCACAGCATCGCTGTGTCTCGCCGGCGGCCCAACCTCGTGTTGGCGGGCACGATGGGAGGAGGCCTCTATCGGAGCGCCGACGACGGTCGGTCGTGGCAGGCCGTTCGGCCGGACGTCTTCGAGGCGGCACAGGTGTGGGATCTTTACGTGGATGGCGAGCAATGACGCGAACGACATTCATCTACCTCGCAGCATGCTGTCTCGCCGGCTTCATGGCGGCGACCCCCGCCGGGGGACAGGTCCTTCGCGATCAGGGAGCCTACGACGCGGCCTTCGAGGCCCGGCGTGACTCGCTGGAAGTGGCGCTGACAGAATCCGCCGACCGCAAGGCCGAACTCTTCCGGCAGAAAAAGCAGAACGACACCGAGCGTCCTGCCAACGTCATGACGACTCCTCAAGAGCGTCTGGATCTCATCGAGGCGGCGCTCCTCATCAAAAGCCGGCGCGATACGGAAATCGGCAATGCGGTGCTGGAGGAGGAAGCCGCCCATCCATTCCGAGGCGGCATGTTCTACATTCACGATGTGATGGCCGCCTACCTGCACGCCTACGACGGCCTCGCCGGGGAGACCCGGCGCGCCATCCGCCGGAGCCTGAAGGAAGTGCCCATCTACCGGGGCGACACGGAGAATCACTGGGTGCTCTACTACACGGGATTGTATCTGGCGGCGCAGACCTGGCCGAACGAGCCGGATACGACATGGTTCAACGGCCGGTCATCGGCCGAAAATCTGCAGGAATCGCGCGAATTCATCGAGCACTGGATGAATCTCACGACGACGATCGGCCAGGGCGAATTCGATTCGCCGACGTACGTCATCGTCTTCCTCTCGCCGATGTTCACCCTGTACCAGTTTTGTCAGGATCCAGGTCTGAAGGAGAAGGCGCGCAAGATGTTGGACTGGCTCCTCGCCGATTACGCAGCCGAGTACCTCCGTGGGCTCTACGCCGGCGGACACAGTCGTGACTACACCTATGATGCCGTCGCGCCGGAGAAGGCGCCCGCCGTGGGGTGGGGATGGCTGCTGTTTGGCGACACCGATCCGGTCTACCGAAGCGACAATCTGCTGGCTGCGTGGAGTGATTACCGTCTGCCGGTCGCCATCCACAACGTCGCTGTCGATCGATCCGAGCCGTATGAGCACCACGAACGCAAGCGCGTGCGGAACGTCATCCGATACGGCGAGACCCTGAACCCTCCGGTTTATAAGACGACCTACATGACGTCCGCCTACGCGCTCGGGTCGCTGCACGGCGGCATCCTCCAACCGATTCAACAGCACACGTGGGACGTCACCTTCGTCGACGACGAGCCGAATTCCACGGTTTTCACCCTCCATCCCTACTATTCAGGCCGCGAGCTGGCTATGTTCTTCCCGGAGGAGATCGAGTGGCTCAGCGACGAAGTGGACCGTTATCATCTCGTCTATACCGATCCCGACAAGTGGAACAGCTCCTCTCCCTACGAACGGACGTTTCAGCACAGGAATGCGATCATCGTGCTCTATGAGCTGGCGCCGGATGCCCGCCACGGCCATGTGGACGGATTCTTTCCCAGGAGTCTCGACGAGCGCATCACCGATGAGAGCGGATGGATTTTCTTCCGCGGGGGCGAGATGCATGGCGCGATGTACCCGCTGAAGGCGTACGAATGGATCGAGGAGGACGTGAACTGGCGTCTCCGCAGTCACGAGCGCCGAAACGGATTCGTGGTTGAAGTCGCAATGGCGTCTGAATACGATTCCTTCGATGCCTTTCAAGATCGGATTCGACGCAACGAGTTGGACGTCTCCGAGTTTGACCGAAATGGGCTGGTCCGCTATGCGACGTCTGGAGGCGACACGATGTCCTTTGCCTTTCCCGACGACCGCCGGCTCAACGGGCGGGCCGTCGATCTGTCCCAGATCCCGCTCTTCCGCGGCCCCTATTTGAATGGGGAGGCGCAGCGTCTGGTCATCAGTCATGGGAGCATGCGCCACGTGATCGACCTGAAGGAGTGAGGATCGTCGTCTTCATCACACCAAACATCCGAGGGCCAGATGATCGATCGAAGAAGATTCCTGAGCCAATCCGGAGCGCTCGCTGCGGCGACGGCGACGTGGGGAATCGGCACGGGATCAGCCGCCTCCGGCGACGCAACGGAACGGCACGTCTTTAAGGTTAAGCTCAGCTGCAACCTGTACTCCTTCAACGACCTGCTCCGCAGCCGAGAGATGACTCTGGAGGAGGTGTTCGGGATGTGCGCGGAGCTGGGTTTTGACGCCGTCGATCCCACCGGCTATTACTTTCCCGGCTATCCCGATTCGCCGGACGACGCCTTCGTTTATCAAACAAAAAAGCAGGCATTCCTGCTCGGACTGGATATCAGCGGTACGGGTGTACGCAACGACTTCACGACTCCTGAACAGGCGCGCCGTGAGGACGATGTGAATCTTGTGAAGCGCTGGATTGAGGTAGCAGCCAAAATGGACGCGCCCGTCCTGCGCGTCTTTGCCGGGCACGCCGCCGATCCGCTGCCGCCCGGCCATACGGATGGCGAGGTACTCGGCTGGGTGGTGGACGCCATCAAGACGTGCGTCGACTACGGACAAAGCCGCGGCGTTATGATCGGGATGCAGAACCATAACGGGTTTTTGAAAACCGCCGATCAGGTGCTGCATGTCCGTGAACGGGTGAACGCAGACTGGTTCGGCCTGATCGTCGACATCGGAAGCCTCCGGACCGGAGATCCGTATGAGGAGATTGCCCGGCTGGCGCCATATGCCTGTACTTGGCAAATCAAGGAGAACGTCTACCGAAGGGGTGTTGAGGAGAAAACGGATGTGGTGCGGATCGTCGAAATACTCAGAGACGCGCAGTATAGGGGCTATCTGCCCATTGAGACGCTCGGGGGCGATCCGAGAGTGAAGCTGCCGCGCTTCCTCGATGAGATTCGGAACGCCCTGGCCTGATCCGGCACTGCTCCTTCTGGTCGTCGTCCTGATTCCGTGGAGCGCTTCCTGCGGGAGCTCCTGCCCTTCCACATTACCCGGTTCGGAATACTCCTCATTCTGGCCTACTTTCCTGAGACGTCGCTCTGGATAGCCTCCCTGGTGGAAAGGTGACTATGGCATCCGTAATTGATTCGATCGTAAGCGAGTTCCACCGCTACAAGGCGCTGGCCGAGGGCGCCATGAGTCAGCTTAGCGATGAGGAGCTGAATGCGTCCGGTCCGGGAGGGGGCAATTCGGTGGTGGTACTTGTGTGGCACGTCTCCGGAAATCTTCGCTCGAGATTTACGGACTTCCTGACGACCGACGGCGAGAAGCCATGGCGTCATCGGGACACGGAGTTTCTTCACAGAACGGTTTCACGGCACGAGCTTGAGACGAAGTGGGAGGAAGGATGGCGGGTGCTCTTCGGCGCGCTGGCTGCACTGACGGATGCCGATCTGGCGCGGACCGTCACCATCCGTAACATGCCCTGTCCGGTACACGAGGCGCTTCACCGGTCGCTGGCGCATGCTGCTTACCACGTCGGTCAGATCGTCTACCTCGCCAAGTCTTTTCGCGGGGAGGCGTGGGAGTCTCTGAGCATCGGGGCGGGAAAGTCGGAGGAGTACAACCGTGCGCAGTTCGGCGAGGAGGCGACCGGGCTGGAAAGGACGGGGGCTCTGGGCGACGATCAACACCCGGGCGCCCTTCCACACGGAGGGCGGCAAGGGCACGACGAGCAAGGTGATGCATCTCCAGCTTCGTCCCGATCCGCCGGCGAACCAAGGGGCCATGGTTAGTCGTCGCCAATTCATTCAAACGGCCGCAACGGGGGTCTTCGCACTCACCGCCGGATGCACGCGCAGAAGGGAGTTCGATCTTCTGATTCGCGGCGGAAGCATTGTCGACGGATCGGGTGAGCCTCCGTTCGCGGCAGACGTGGGTGTTCGTGACGGCCGCATCGCAGCGATTGGCGATTTGAGTACTTCAACCGGCAACCGGGTTGTCGATGCCGGAGGACTGACCGTAACGCCTGGGTTCATCGACATCCACAATCATTCGGATGAGACCCTGCTCGTCGAGCCCCTCTGCGAGAGCATGGTGCGGCAGGGGGTCACTACATTCGTCCTGGGCGAGGGCAATTCGGCCGGGCCTGTAGGGTCGGGGGAGAAGGAGTGGACTACGCTGGGTGGCTATTTCGATCTCGTCTCGGCGAGAGGCGTCGCCGTAAACATCTGTTCGTACGTCGGTCAGGGTCAGGTATGGACCTACGTAAAAGGATACGGGCACGAGCCGGCGACCCCCGGCGAGATGGCTCAGATGGAAGGGCTCGTCGCAGAGGCCATGGGCGAGGGCGCCAGAGGTCTTTCGACCTCGCTCCTCATGCCTCCGGCGAACGTGATTACGACCGACCAGCTGGCGCAGCTCGCCCGCGTCGCTCGCGAGCACGGAGGCATTTACTCCACCCACATCCGTGACGAAGGCGAAGGCGTCTTTGAATCCGTGGCGGAGGCGATCGCGATCGGGCGCCGCGCCGAGATCCCCGTCGACGTCATCCATTTGAAGATTGCGCACAAGAACTTGTGGGGTCGGATGGATGAGGTCGTGGCGATGATCGGGGACGCGCGCCGCGAGGGTTTGAACGTCCAAGCCAATGTGTACCCTTACACAGCGGGCCAGAACAATCTCGCGTCCATCATCCCGCCCTGGGCCCATGAAGGAGGCCTGGAGCGCATGCTGGAGCGCCTTCGCGAACCGGCGCCGCGGGGGAGAATGCGGGCGGAGGTGCTGGAAGGAATTCCGGGATGGTACAATCACTATCTGGCCACCGGCGACGGTTGGGACGGGATGATTCTCGTCTCCCTCACGAGCGAGAAAAACCGTCCCTTTGTGGGCCGGCGTATGGGGGACCTGATTCGCTCCCGAGGCGGCGATCCGGTGGAAATCCTCTTCGACGTGCTTCTGGAAGAGGAGGGCAGCGTGCCGACGGTTTTCTTCCATCATTCAGAGGAAGACATGCAGCTGGCTTTGCAGCAGCCGTTTACGTCGGTCGGGTCCGACGGCGCCGCCGTGAGTCCGGGTGGTGCGGCCGGGCCCGAGCATCCCCATCCCCGCTATTACGGGACGTTCCCGCGCGTGCTCGGCCGCTACGTCAGAGAGCTGGGGCTGCTCACCCTGCCGGAGGCCGTCCGCAAGATGACGGCCATGAATGCCGAAAAAATCGGCCTCCGCGATCGCGGAATGCTTCGCGTGGGCTACCACGCCGATCTGGCCCTCTTCGATGCGGACCGCGTCGTGGATCGCGCCACGTTTCAGGAACCTCACCAGTATCCCGAGGGGATTGAATTCGTCGCTGTGAATGGGCTGGTGATACTCGATGGGGGTAGGCGGGCGGAGGAGTTGCCGGGGGAGGTGCTGAGGACGGGGGCGGAGGCGTAGTC
>CAZMXY010000053.1:12708-19026 GCA_964570345.1 uncultured Rhodothermales bacterium
CATCGGCTTCGCGCTCTTCGTAGCGTGCGGACCACAGCAAGCGGCGGCGGACTCGGTGCCGAAGTCGGAGTACCTCGAATACGTCCGTCGAGCGGCCGCGGAAGGATGGGAAGCGTATCCTCGCGTAATCGAAGAATGGAAGGCCAACGTCCGGCCCAGTGTGCTCTGGGGCTACGACGCTCCGGCTCAACCCATCTATCTGGCCGACGTCCTGAGCTTCCTCTACCAGGAGACGCAGGATGCGACCTACGCCCGCCGGGCCGCTCAGATCCTGGCCGAATACGGCGATCTCCGGGACGCGTACCCCCCGGATTACCACACGACGAGGGCAGAATACGCGAACGGCGTTCCCTCGCTGGCAAACTTTTTCTTTCTGCCGCCCTACAGCCGGTCCTATCTGCGGATACGGGAAAGCGGGGTGCTCACCACGGAGACGCGATCGAAGATCGAATCGGAGCTGGCGCACAGCCTCGACTTTGTATTCCACTTTCCCGAATGGGGAGCCCACAACCGCGCCATGCTGCGCGCTGAAGGGCTCTATCATGGAGCGATGGCCCTCGCCGAGCACGCCCATGCGCCGAAATGGAGGCGGATGGCGGAGATTCTGGCGGGAGACAACCTGAACCAGTGGGAGATCGAGGATGCCACCATCTACCATCCCGTCTGGCTGGAATCCCTCTTCTCCTACGCCGACGTGAGTGGAGACGACTGGATCTACCAGTATCCGTTTATGCCCTACTACGCCGAATACTTCAAACACCTCTTCACGCCCGCGCGAACCATTGCCGACGTCGGCGATGCGGAATGGAATCCTTCCTGGTTCCGCTACGTCGCCTCTTTCGAGAGACTCGCGACCATCTACCGCGACCCCGAGCTGAAATGGATCGCCGAGCAGCTCTTCGAGAAGTCGGCGGACGACGCGCCGCCGGACGTCGTCACCGCGGCTTCGCTCGTCCACGCCTATCTGTGGACCGACGAAGAACTGACTCCCCGCAAGCCGACTGCGCTGAGCATGGAGGTCGTGGACGACATCGTCGGGAAGAAGATCGTCTTTCGCGACGGATGGGATCCCGAGAATACGTACATGCTCCTGAATTATCGCGATGAAGGAGACGGCGGATTCGTGCACCGGGAGTTCCTGCGAAATACGCTCTCGGTGGAAGAGGAGAAGATGCACCACGGAAGCTCCGACGAGAACGACGTCTCGCTGCTCATGAGCGGCGGATCCGTGCTTCTACACGACGCCGGATATCGCTCCGGACTGCCGAGCGGCCCCTTCGGAGCATACCGGTCGGACTACTTTCACAATCGCGTGATCGTCCGCAAGAACAAGTGGGATCCGCACCAGTCATTGGCGGAATTCATTCGCCACGCTGGCGCCTACCGTCCCGTGCGCACCCTGAAGATCGATTTTCTGCAGCTCGAGGACGTCGACATGAGCCGGACGCGGCTCATCGACGACAAGATCGGCTACACGTGGGACCGTATCGTGACGTACGTCAAGCCCCAGGACTTCTTCGTCGTCGTCGACGCGATCCGGGCCGACGAGACCGATTACTTCACCTATGCGACTCACTGGCACACGCAGCGGATTCATCAGCACGGACCTCATTACTACGATACCTCCATCGATTCCATCCGGTCGGTGGAGCTGCCCCAGAATAGGCGCCTTCTCATCCAGTTTCTGGCGAACGAGGCCAAAACCGACAGCTTTTACACCGAGGATCGGAATTTTCAGGAGGAGAAGGCGATCTACCAGGCGCAGGCGAGCCACTACCTGGCCGGCGACTACGAGATTTTCGTGTCCATGCTGTACCCGCACGATCCCGCTGAGCCGATCGAGCCCTTGCTGCGCCGGGCGAAGCTCCTTCCGGTGGAAAACTATCCGACGGTCGTCGGACTTGAGATCGACCACGGCGAATCGGTGTCGTATCTCGGGATCAAGATCGACCTTGAGTCCGAGCTGGCGCGCGAGAACATCCGCCCTCGGTACACCTGGGATCTAGGCCGCTACCGGATAGGCGACTTCGAGTCGGACGCGCATTTCTTCTATGCCACCGTCACCGATGACAGCGTGCGCTATGCCGCCTCGAACGTCCTGAAGGTCATCTACCGGGGCGACGTCCTCATGGAAGCCTTGCCCAACACGCACGGTCTGCAGCTGGACGGCGCGCCGGACCGCGTCGGCTTCGTCAAGTGGCGGTACTGGGAAGACGAAGTCGATCGCTGACGGATCTGTTGCTGAACGCGACGGACAACTCAAGCTTCCCCGTGCACCTGGCGAAGTGCTGCTTCTTCCCCCCGCTCCAAATAATTGAAGGGCATTAGAAGATTCCTTGACAAGATAAGATTGGTTTTATAACGTACCAGTATCGAAACGGCGTTCATATTTAGAATGAATCAGCGCTACATCATCCCTTCCCTCGACCGCGCCGTCCAGGTACTCGCACTGCTGGCCGGCGAGGGGAACGGGCTGACGCTGGCCGATCTGGGGCGCCGGTCAGGGATTCCCAAGAGCACCCTGTTTCGCATCCTCAGCACGCTTCAGCTCCGCCATTGCGTGCAGTGGAACGAGGATGAACGCCGCTATCGTCTCGGATACTACCTCTGGGAACTCGGCCGTGGCTTCATCGACCAGTCCCAGCCGTATCGCGTCGGGGAAAGGCACATGAAAACCCTGACCGATGCCACGGGCGAAACGGTCTTCATGGCCTGCCTGGAAGGAAGTCTCATGGTCTATCTACGCCGGGTGGACGGTACCAAGGCGGTGGCTATGATGCGGAATCTGGGCCAGAGCACCCCGATATATTGCACGGCGAGCGGGCGTGCCGTCCTAGCCTTTCTGCCCGACGAGGAGGCAGAATGCGTACTCGAAAGTCAAGAATTCATTGCCTATACCGACAGGACGATCACGGACTGGGCGGCTCTGGAGAGAGCCCTGGCTCGGGTGCGCCGCCAGGGGTACGCCATAGTGGATGCCGAATACAATAAAGACCTGCTCTGTATCTCCGCACCCGTGTTCGATCACGAGAATCGACCTTGCGCCGCCCTGACGCTCGCCATGTTGTCCTCACAGCGGACGGAGACCGGACTCATTCAGCGATACGCGTCGCTGGTCCGGGAGAGTGCCTGCGCGTTTTCGCGTGATTTGGGATTCGTGGAAGATAGGGGCCGTGTGGCGGCCATGGAGAGGTGACCGGACGGTTCGGGCTTGTCCGATCATCCGGCTCGAAATAATGAATAGCGGCCTCGGCACCAACCCGAGGCCTTACATAGATGGATAGCGCCCTCGGCACCAGCCCGAGGACTCACATAGACGACCGCTATGCCCGACAGACCAGTCCGACCTTTCGGGAATGCGTGAGCGCGTAGCGGACTCAGTGCATGCGTACAGATCGATTCTCTCTCATCCTAAGCCCTGTACAAGAGGCCGCTTATGAGACCTCCAACTACTGCTACGGCACTTGCGGTGCTGCTGCTTCTCGTGATGCAAGCGTTTCCCGACGTCGCCTGGGCCCAGACCGGCAAGCTATCCGGGACGGTTACTGATGCCGCGACGGGCGAGCCAATACCGGGCGCCACGGTGATCCTCGAGAATACTATCGTCGGCGCCGCTACCGACGAGCAGGGCCGGTATGTAATTATCGGCATCAGCCCGAGCACGTACACGGTCCGGTTCTCCTTTGTGGGATTTACCCCACAGATCTTTGCGGACGTCCACATCACCTCCGACCGGACGACGAACCTGGACGCAGAGCTCACGGCGGAAGTGATCGAAGGCGACGAGGTACTCGTCGAAGCGGTGCGTCCGGTGGTCGATCCGAGCCAGACTACCTCGCGTTCGCTGGTCACGCAGGAGGAAATTTCACGCCTGCCGGTCACCACGCTGCAGGACGTCATATCCCGCACGGCCAACAACTATGAGGGGTTCATCCGAGGCAGCCGCCGGATTGAGACCAAGACGATGATCGAAGGCATCGATGTTTCGGATGCCCTCTATGCCCTGACCCCCAACGCCAGCAAAGGCCAGACGTATGCGGGTCTGGTATACAACAATACCAACAAGGCAGACCAGACCAATACGGGCATCTTCACGCTCAATCCCGAGTCCGTATCCGAAGTGACTGTCAACACCGGCGCCACCGACGCGCGCTACTCGACCGGTGCCGGTGGCATTATCAACGTCGTGATGCAGGAGGGGCGTGGGCCCATCAGCGGGACGATTTCGGCGCGAATGGCTCCCCAGGTCAGCGTGCCCGGTCCCGATTCGCTGTCCTATTACCCGGCGGAACAGACGGAAGCATACGTCGCCTTGAGGCAGCAGCTGCTTTCTGATCCGGCCACGGCCGCCAAAGGGGCGCTCTTCAACTGGGAGCCCGGAAAGTACGAATTCTCCAATGACCCTGAGGTCGACCTACGCTTTTCGGTGGGCGGCTCCCTTACGGATCGATGGACGTTCATGGCCAGCGGCCAGTGGTTCCAGACGAACGGCTTTCAGCCCAATCAATTCGACAAGCGCCTTGGCGGCACGCTGAAGACGTCGTTCAACGTATCCGAGAAGTCTCGCCTTACGGCGGTCGGAATCGTCGAGGATCGAGGCCTGTGGGGCGGATGGAATAATCGCAGCTACCACGACTACTGGCGCTACTACCTCGAGGGCGTGGCGCAGGACGACGCCGGCAGCTATCTGGGCTCCCTCCAGTGGACACAGGTCCTATCGCCCACGTCGTTCCTCAGCGTTCAGGCCTACCGCACCTACGTTCGGACGCGCTACGGCTACGTCGACGACGACGGCAACGGATTCACGGATCTCGGAGAAGACGGCGACTTTCTCGACTTCACGGATCCGGATGTGATTGCTATGTACGTCGGCCCCGGCGAGGACGGCAAGATGTTCTCGACGAACATCAGCAATGCATTCGCCGACATCACGGGCCTTACTGCGCCGGATGCCACACGTCTGCGCACCGCACAGCCGCAACCCTACTCCGAGGACGCCTCCAACTCTGCGAACGGCATTCGGGTTGATTATTCGAACCAGATCACCTTCAACCACTTCGTTCAGGCGGGTGTGGAGGCGAAGCTGCGCGACTTCGATTTCGAGGAGGTATACGGCATCGACCAGCCGGGGTCGAAGCTGAATCCGGAGAGCGTAGAACCATTCCGGTACACCGAGTGGCACCGCAAGCCGTGGGAATTCTCCGTTTACGCAACCGACCGGATGGAGTATGGTGGGCTGATCGTCAACCTGGGACTGCGCCTCGACGTGATCAACCGCGATACCGAGGAGATTCTGGACTATTACTACCCGCTCGAGCGCGACACGGTCATCGTTAACGGCCGGCCGCTCGCGCGCAATTTCTTCAGGCGCGGAGACGCGGTTCCGGCCGACGTTTTCCTGAACCCGCGGATCGGCGTGTCGCATCCGATCGGCTCGCGCGCTGCGATGTATTTCTCGTTCGCGCGGAATCAACAGCTCATTTATGCGCTGCTGTACGATTTCTACGAAGGCAACCACTCGAACACCTCCTTCACCAATTACCCGGATCCGGGGCAGGATCCGATCTCCTCGAACAACTACGAACTGGGCGTGCAGTGGGAGTTTGCAGAAGGATGGGGGGCCGACATCAATGCCTACATGCGGGCGATCGATAACTATGGGCAGATCGAGTTCGATGCGCAACACCGGCAGCCTGCGGGTACGCCTGCCGTGAGCGGGATTCCTAGCGGCCCGCACCGGTGGATGACGAGCTACGGCTACGCCGATTCGCGCGGTGTGGAGCTCGTGCTTCGCCGGCGCCCCTTGCAGCTCGCTGAAGACGTCTACCTCGGCCTCACCGCGTCGTACACGTATTCGACGGTCGAGGCGGCGAGTAATGCGGTCGGGGTCATCGCCGTATCCGACAACGATCCCGACAACCCCACGACTGAAGTGCCTTTCGACGTGGCCAAGAACGTTGCCCACTTCCCGCTGAACGTGCGCGGCGGCAGCTCGACGCTGGCCGCCGGCTATGATCGCCGCCACCGAGGCGTGCTTCGTGCGGTATCGTCGCTGCCGTTCGACTTTTCCGCCGGGCTAACGGGTGCGATAGAAAGCGGCTTTTTGTATCCCCGGCAGATCGGCGTCGATCCTCGCGACCGTGAGCTGCTCACGGGTCCGACGAACTACCAGATAGATCTGCGTTTGGAGAAGCGATTTGATTTCGGCAATCGGCTCGGCGCCGACGTGTACGTCGATGTGATAAACCTGACGGATCGCCTCAACGTGATCGCTTACAACAACAACCCGCAGACGAACGAGCTCGAGATTTTCGAGCG
>CAZMXY010000053.1:19126-20914 GCA_964570345.1 uncultured Rhodothermales bacterium
TTCAATACGGAGCAGCCGGGCCTGCTGGGCAGCCCATTTCGAGGCATCCAGGGCGGTCTAGCCTCCTATATGCATCTCGGCCCCGAGGATGCGGCCTTCTTCAATCCGGGCGGTATGTGGCCGAACGCGTACCGAATAGTAAACCTGTTCCGAAATGCGCGGAAGTTCGGCTTCACGGCCTTCGATCCGGACGGTTGGCCGGGGTACCGGGCCGGCAATCCGATCTTCGATCTCGACGCGGGTCAGGACAGCAGGTATATGGTCGCGATGTACGGGCCGAACGTGGCCGGTGCGAACGATCCGCAGCGAAACTACCGCCGGGAGGCGCGCTACACCGACGCTTCTCGCACGCACCTCATCTACGAGGCCGGTTGGCCGACGACCGCCGGCGTGGACTTCAAGCTACGGGCGCACCAGTACACGGCGAACGAGCAGAATCTGAACGATTTCGTCGTGATGGAGATCACCCTGACGAATACCGGCACCGTGGACAGCAATGCCGACGGCACGCCGGACGCGACCGGCCACGTTATCGAGGCGATCGCAGCTTCGATGCAGGGCGAGACGGCGCCGGCCATCAAGATCGGCTTCGGCGGCGACCGTACCCGCGGGCCCGACGGCGGGAGCAAGTTCGGCGCCGGCCGTACCTTCGGCTACGTGGGTGCACCGGATGAGGTAGGCAATCCGCATGACCTGTTCACCTTTTTCGCGAACGTACCGCCGGGCGTGACTGCAGGAGGGACGGTGCCTCCGGCCGGGGCGCGAGACTTTGGCATCAACAACTATACGAACAAGGACGGCTACACGGACGTGTGGCACGGCTGGCGCTGGATGGGCGTGAAGGAAGGCAGCATTGCTGATGCCATTTCCGGGAATTTCGTAGACGAAAGTGCGTTCTCCGCCATCACCGCCTCTTCGCCCGACAAGCAAACGCTCTTCGGCACTCATCCCGTCGGCGAAGGTCCGGAGCGCGGCTGGTATACGTCGCATACATTCCAACCCCAACTCGTCACGTATCGTTGGAACGATGCGAAAAAAGAGTTTGAGGCGGCGACGGCGGTCTGGTACGCGGATTACGGCCGCACGACCGACGGCGGCGCGCTTCCGGCCAATCGAAGCCCGAACCCGCGATTCTTCCTCGCCGGTACGAGCGGGGACGTCACCACCTTCGTGCCGAATCCTGCCGGTGGGCGGCCGAACGGCGACTACAAATACGGTCCGGCGGCTGACCCGACCGCGGGATCCGGCGTTCAGCAACCTATCTGGGAGCCGAAGTGGAACCCCGCTCTCGAGGGTAATGCCAATCCGTCGAACGCCGCGTTCTATCAGGCGATCGGCTACAATCGGGAATGGACGTTCGGCGAGAGCAACAAGTACGGCATCGGGCCCTTCCGTCTCGACGTTGGCGAGTCGATGACGATTGTCTTCGTGGCTACGGCCGGGTTCCGTCTCGAGGGCGTCCTCGACGCCGCCAAATCGGCAGAATGGGCCTGGGAGCGGGGATGGCAGATCAAGAACGAACTCCCGGTGCCGCCGGCCCCTGAAATGAAGGTCGGCGGCACGCCGGAAGGCGTTGCGCTCGTCAGCTGGACGGACGTCAGCGACGTCGATCCGGACATTGACGGGTATAAGATCTGGCGAGCGACCCAGTACCGCCGCTATAACTGGCTCGATGAAGGCATGCGCCTCGCCGACCGCTACCATCACCAGCATGAGGTCGGCGCGAGCAAGGACGCATTCAAAGACGACGTCAATCCCTACTTCGACTTCGAGTTTACCGGCGACGTG
>CAZMXY010000054.1:0-8785 GCA_964570345.1 uncultured Rhodothermales bacterium
CAGGAAGGATGGCCTCTGTCCGCAAAAAAGATCCCTTCGGCGCTCGAGACACGTTCGATACCGGCTCCGGTAATGCCTACGTCTACCGGCTGGACCGGCTCGTGGAGCTCGGCGTATCGAACGTTCATCGTCTTCCGTTTTCCATAAAGGTCTTGCTTGAGGCCTTACTTCGCGAGTGCGACGGTTACGCCGTGACCGAGCAGGACGTCGAGCAGTTGGCGACCTACGATGCCAGGCGTCCGGCCAACGAGGAGATCCCCTTTACGCCGGCGCGCGTCCTGCTTCAAGACTTTACGGGCGTACCGGCCGTCGTCGACCTCGCCGCCCTCCGATCGGCCATGGGCCGGCTCGGCGGGGATCCGAACGAGATCAATCCTCAAGTACCGGTCGACCTGATCATCGACCATTCCGTACAAGTCGACCATTTCGGCATCCCGGAGGCCCTCCGACTCAATGCCGACATCGAATTCACGCGTAACCGCGAGCGGTACGAGTTTCTGCGCTGGGGGCAGCAGGCCTTCGAAAACTTCTCGGTCGTGCCGCCGGCCAGCGGGATCTGTCATCAGGTCAACCTCGAGTACGTCGCCCGTGCCGTCTGGACTCGGCCGGAGGACGGGCTTGACGTCGCCTATCCGGATTCCCTCGTCGGCACGGATAGTCACACGACGATGATCAACGGGCTCGGCGTGCTCGGATGGGGCGTCGGCGGGATCGAGGCGGAGGCCGTCATGCTCGGGCAGCCGATCTATATGCTCATGCCCGAGGTGGTCGGATTCCGGCTCACCGGCGAGCTGCCTGAGGGCGCAACGGCCACCGATCTGGTGCTCACCGTAACGCAGATTCTCCGTAAGTACGGCGTCGTAGGACGGTTTGTGGAGTTTTTCGGTGCCGGACTGTCCCGCTTGAGCGTGCCTGACCGCGCCACCATAGGCAACATGTCTCCGGAGTACGGAGCGACGATGGGCTTCTTCCCGATCGACGGCGAGACGCTGGCCTACCTGCGACGGACGGGTCGCGACGATAGGCTCGTGCAGATGGTCGAGCGCTACACGAAGGAGCAGGGCCTCTTTCGCACGGAGGAGACACCCGATCCGGAATTTTTCGACGTGCTCGAGCTCGATCTCGGGGACGTAACGCCGAGTCTCGCAGGACCAAAGCGCCCGCAGGACCGAATTCAGGTGCCGGCGCTCAAGGAGGCGTTTGCCGAGGCGTTCACGAGCCCGGCCGGACCGAAAGGCTTCGGCCGCAAGGCCGACGACCTGAAGACGAAGGGCGCCTACAGCGACGACCAGGGCAACGAGGTCGGCCTTTGCCACGGCGACGTGGTGATCGCGGCGATCACGAGCTGCACGAACACGAGCAATCCATCCGTGATGATCGGCGCGGGTCTCGTCGCGAAAAAGGCGATTGAGCGCGGCCTGAAGGTGCCGCCGTACGTCAAGACGAGCCTCGCGCCGGGCTCGCGCGTCGTCACGCAGTATCTGCACGAAGCCGGCCTGCTCCCGTATCTCGATCAGCTCGGATTCAACCTCGTCGGTTACGGCTGCACGACGTGCATCGGGAATTCAGGCCCGCTTCCGGGGCCCGTGACGGCCGCCATCGAAGACGGCAACCTCGTCGTTGCCGGCGTCCTGTCGGGCAACCGAAACTTCGAAGGGCGCATCCACCCGGAAGTGCAGGCGAATTTTCTCGCCTCGCCGCCTCTCGTGGTGGCCTACGCGCTGTCCGGCACGGTCGACGTCGACCTGATGAACGATCCGATCGGCAAGGATTCGGCCGGCGAGGACGTGTATCTGAAAGATATCTGGCCCTCGAGCGCAGAGATTCGAGAGACGATCGAGCAGGTCGTCACCCCCGAAATGTTCAAGCAGGAGTACGAGGGCATCGAGGAATCGAACGAAACGTGGAATGCCATCCGCATTCCCGAGGGGTCGATCTACGAGTGGGAGGAGGAGTCGACCTACATTCAGGAACCGCCCTTCTTCGTAGGGCTCACGCCGGACGTGCCGCCGATTGCGCCCATCAAGGGAGCACGCGTGCTTTTGAAGGTAGGCGACTCGACGACCACGGACCACATCTCGCCGGCGGGCTCCATTCCGCCGGATAGTCCGGCCGGTGAATATCTGATCTCGAAGGGCGTACGACCGCTGGACTTTAATTCGTATGGATCGCGCCGGGGCAATCACGAAGTGATGATGCGCGGCACGTTCGCCAACATCCGCATCAAGAACCATCTGGTGCCGGGCACGGAAGGAGGCGTCACGAAGTTCTTTCCGACCGAAGAGATCACGACGATCTACGACGCCGCCATGAGGTACATCGAGCTCGGCACGCCCCTGATCGTCCTCGGCGGTAAAGACTATGGGATGGGATCGAGCCGAGACTGGGCGGCGAAGGGCACGATCCTGCTCGGCGTGAAGGCCGTGATCGTCGAGAGCTACGAGCGGATTCACCGGTCGAATCTGATCGGCATGGGGGTTCTGCCGCTGCAGTTCAAGAGGAACGTCACGGCGAAATCGCTCGGTCTCGTGGGTGACGAGACGTTCGACGTCCCGATTACGAACGACCTTCGGCCGCGTCAGGAGATCACCGTCACGGCCACGAAGCCGAACGGCGAAGAGATTCGATTCGCGGCCGTGGCGCGACTGGATACGCCGATCGAGGTCGACTATTTCCGGCATGGGGGCATTCTCCATTTCGTCCTGCGGGATTACCTCTCGACGTCGCCGGCGGTAGCGTGACGCCGCGGCGTCGGCACGGCACAAAACGTAATCCGGCAAAACGGCGGCTGCGATCAATATCACGTGACTCATGCTGGAATTTCGGCGGATTCTCGTCCCAACGGATCTTTCGCCCAGCGCGAATGCGGCCTTCGGCGTGGCGTACGACGTGGCGGAGCGATTCACCGCCGAGATTCACGTCCTTTACGTCGAGGTCGAAGGTGGTCCTCTCGAGGCGTTCTCCCGCTGGTTCGGAGGAGAGCCGGATTCGATCGCGGCGGAGGAGCATGAACGGCGTCTGACCGAGGGGCTCGAGGAGCTCAGGCGTCGCAATCGCCGGTCGTACGTAATCCGCCGAAGCGGCAGGCGCGCCGCACCGGAAATTCTGTCGTATGCCGCCGAATCGGACTCCGACTTGATCGTTCTCGGCACGCACGGTCATCGAAGTCTGGACCATCCCGCGCTGGGCGGGACGGCAGGCGAGGTCGTGCGCAGCGCAGCGGTTCCGGTGATGACCGTACGCGTGCGCGGGCACGAGGCCGCGTCATCGGGGCGGTTTCGGCACGTCCTCGTGGCCGTCGACTTTGCGGATCATTCCGATAGCCTGGTGCGGGCGGCAAAGCATCTGGCGACGTATTTCGATGCGTCCGTGTCGATTCTTTTCGTAGCCGAGGAGCTGCACGTTCCGCTCTTCAGCGACACGGGAATGATGACGGTGACGACGCTGAAGCTGGATGAGGAGATCGTCGCGCGCTCGGACGAGGCGCTGCGTCAGCTCGACCGATCCACGGGGGCGCCGGCGGTCGAGACGCGATACGTGGTCCTGCATGGGAATCCGGCTCGCCGGATCCTGGAGTACGCAGAGGACGGCGACGTCGATCTCATCGTCGTCGGACGTCGAGGCCACACGATCCACGAAGGCGTCTTACTCGGCAGCGTCACGGAACACGTGATCCGCAAGAGCCGCCCGCCCGTCCTCACCCTTACGCCTGCCGGCTGAGCTTCATGCGCCTCGCGACGCTCTTCCTTCACGCACTGATCGTCCTCTGTGGATGCGGCCCGGCCGCCGTCAACGCGCAGCCGGATCCCCTGGCTTCAGGGGGCAAGCTTTCACCGGAGCAGGCTTCGTTCGACGTCACGTTCTACGATCTCGACGTGCGCGTGGACCCGGCGGACAGTTCCATCGTCGGCGCGCTCACGGCCGTTTCCCGCATCGTGCATCCGACGAATCGCCTCGTCCTCGACCTGGATCCGATCCTGAGCGTGGACGCCGTATACCTCGTCGAGCTGGAGCGTGAGCACCCGGTCGCTTTCAACCGCGACGGCGGAAGACTGTGGATTGACTTGCTCACGACGCGACAGCCGCAATCCGACGTCGCCGTGCGCGTCGAGTACGGAGGCCGCCCGCGCATCGCGCCGCGGCCGCCCTGGGACGGCGGCTTCACGTGGGCCCGCACGCCCGAGGGCGAGCCGTGGATTGCGACGAGCTGTCAGCTAAACGGCGCGGACGTCTGGTGGCCGGTCAAAGACCATCCGTCCGACGAACCCGATTCCATGGCCATCCATGTCACGGTACCGGAGCCGCTCGTCGTCGCGTCGAACGGCCGTCTGGAAGGCGTCACGTCTTCGTCCCTCGGCTGGAGGACGTTTCACTGGTTCGTGTCGACGCCCATCAACGTGTACAACGTCGCCCTCAACGTCGCGCCCTATCGCTTGATCGAAGACACGCACGTGGGCCCCGACGGCAGCGAATACGCCGTCGTGTTTTACGTACTGCCTTCGGATTACGAGAAGGGCGTACGCTTCATGGCCGAAATTCACGACCATCTGCGGTTCTTTGAGGATACGATCGGGCCGTATCCGTTCGGCCGCGACAAGTACGGCGTAGCCCAGACGCCGCATCTGGGGATGGAGCATCAAACCATTATCGCCTACGGCGCGAATTTCGACAACGCGGCGATGACCGGCCGCGACTGGGGGTTCGACGCGCTGCATCATCACGAGCTGGCACACGAATGGTGGGGCAACCTCGTGACGAACGTCGATTGGAGCGATCTCTGGATCCACGAGGGCTTCGCGACCTACATGCAGGCGCTGTACGTGGAGCGCCTCGAGGGGGCGAGCGGATATCATGCGTACATGCAGGCCATGCGCGACGGCGTCACGAATCAGAGGCCGGTCGCTCCGCGCGAGAGCCTGACCTCCGTAGAGGCGTACGGAGGGGACGTCTACAGCAAAGGCGCGTGGATCCTTCACTCGCTGCGCTATCTGATCGGAGACGACTCGATGGCGGAATTTCTGAAACGCATGGCCTATCCCGATACCGATTCGCGAGCCGGGGACGCCGGATGCGCGTGCCGTTTCGTGACGACGGACGACGTGTCGTTCATGGCCGAGAAAATCGCCGGTCGGGACCTCGACTGGTTTTTCGAGGTCTACCTGCGGCAAGAGGCGCTGCCACGGCTGGTTGCCGAGCGGGCCGAAACGGAGCTTCGCCTGCGCTGGGGCGTACCGAAGAATCTGCCGTTCCACATGCCCGTCCCGGTGAAGATCGACGGTGAGGACCGTCGCGTGGAGATGACGAACGGGTCGGCCGTGATCCCATTGGCCGATGATGCGGAGCTCGTCGTCGATCCGGACGGATGGATTCTCATGGCGGCGGACTGATCGAGGCGAGGAGATGGCGACTTCGGATCGGCCGCGGCGTCGGTCTCCTTACCCGGTGGTGAGATCCACGAATTGCCTGTAGTTTTCAAACCGGTCGAGAATGTAGGAGACGTACGTGACGGGCTCGAGTCCGCGGCAGAATCCGTACCTCACGACGGGATCCAGGTAGACGTCACGCTTCGATTTTTGGAGCAGCCAGTACGCCACGTCGGCCCAAACGTCATCGTCGTATCCGTTCTTGACGGCAAGCCGCCGCGCGTCTTCGACGTGACCGTGCCCCGTGTTGTACGATGCGAGGATGAACTTGAGGCGCTCACCTTCGTCTTCGATTTTCGGGCTCCAGTATGTCGAAAGCCACTGTATGAATCGGACCGCGCCAGCCACGTTGTCCTCCGGATCGTACACGTTCGATACGCCGAACTCCCGTGCGGTAGGCGGCATCAGCTGGAGTAGTCCGGCCGCGCCGGCCCACGATCGCGCCCGCGGCTCGAAGCGAGATTCCTGGTACGTCTGTGACGCGAGCAGTCGCCAGTCCCATCCGAGCCGCTGCGAGTGCGTCTTGAACAGCTCGTCGAATTCCGAGAGACGTCCCGTCCGCCCGGTCAGATAGTCGCTGTCGGTCCGATTGCGATAGCCCTGGCGATCGATGAAGTACCTCTCGTATAGTACGCTGAAAAGGCCTCCTTCTCGGTGCTCGGCTATCCACTCGTCCAATGCCTCTCGGAGACGAGGCGCGTTCGTTCGGACGGCCCAGGCGACCCGGTGTGGAGCCCCCAGGGCAGGGCGAATGTGGATGTTGCTGAAGTAGTCTTCGGACAGACGAGCGAGATTCCGAGGCGAGACGGTGAAGTCGTACCGGCCCGCCGCGACGTGCCGAATTACCTTCTCGTACGACGAGGCGCTGTCGATTTCGACGACTTCGATGTCTCCCGTCAGGGTGTCCTCGAGCTCGATGAGAAATCCGGTGTACTCGGACCGCATGGGCAGTGTGATTTCCTCGCCGGCCAGCTCCGCCGGCCTCCGAATGAGTCGCGCACGCACTTGCAGGGCGGAGGCGGTGTCGGCCTCGAGCAGGGCCGCGATCGCCGATTTCGGGTCATCTTCGCCATCTATCGCCTTGTCGACTACCGTGTCGACGGCTTCGGGCAAGACCGTATCCTCGGCGACGGGCTTCCGCTGCACGAGGACGGGCGGCGTCTCGTAAAGGGCCCGCGTGAAGGCGATGTGCGCCGAGTCGGCGGCCATCGGTACGACGCGGTCGGCTACGATGTCGCCGTAGCCCAGGTTCAGCCGATGATAGATGCTGTCACGACTCGGTAGGACCGTCATTCTTAGCTGGAGCCCTTGATCCTTCGCGAACGACTTCAGGAGCTCGTATTCGTAGCCCATCGGTTGTCCGCGGTAGAGGAAGTAACTCGTCGAATTGTAGGTCGTGAGGACGGACAGCGTGTCCCGCTCCTTGATCCGGTCCAGATCGTGTACGACCGGTGGAGGAAGGGTCTTGCGCCAGTCTTCCTCGCCGCCGCATGCGGCGATCATTAGGCATAAAAGGACGATGCTGAATACGCGCCGGCATAAAGACATCAATGGCCCTGAGACTTGCTCGTATGGACTCGTTCGTAGTGACACGGGCGGCCAGGGGCGGACGGTTCCGGGGGCCGGCGCTCTTCGCGGCGCCGCCGGTACACGATCGTGTAATATCCGAACCCGGCGGCGCCAAAACGTCTCTTCAATGAGGAGGAGGCCGGCCCTGAGATTTACGACCCGCCTGTCGCGTCGAACCGGTCGACGAAGCAGGAGAGGTACGTCACCGACTCGAGACCCCGGCAGAATCAGCGCTCGTTCGCGCCGCGGCCCCACCCTCCACCCCCCGGTGTTTCGATGATGAGCGCATCGCCCGGCTCGATGCGACGAGTGAATTTCGAGGGCAGATTTTCGCGAGAGCCGTCCCTTCGGCGGAGGACGTTGCAGCCGGGCGTTCCTGCAGCGCCGCCCGAGAGACCCCACGGGCCGGCATCGCGTCGCTCGCTAAGGACGGTCACGGTCGCCGGTGCGTCGAAGAGGTAGGTGCGCACGATCCCGTCGCCGCCCCGGCAGCGACCGCCGCCACCGCTGCCACGACGCAATCGGTACTCCTCGATTCGAAACGGAAAGGCCATTTCGAGCGCCTCGACCGGCGTGTTGAGCGTATTCGTCATGTGGACATGCACTCCGCTGGGGCCGTCGCCCTTCGAGGAAGCGCCCATACCGCCGCCGATCGTTTCATAGTAGGCGAACGGCGAGCCGTCGTGGCGCGTGCCGCCGATCGTCAGGTTGTTCATGGTACCCTGGGAGGCGGCCGGAATCCTCTCCGGCATCGCCTGCGCGAGGGCGCCGAGCACGGCGTCGACGATCCGCTGCGACGTCTCGACGTTGCCGGCGGCGACGGCGCAGGGTGGGTGCGCATTCACGAGACATCGCTCAGGTGCGCTCACGCGGACCGGCGCGAAGCAACCCTGGTTGATCGGAATGTCTTCGTCGGCCAGGCACACGGCCACGTAGTAACAGGCCGATTCCGTGATGGCGATCACGGCGTTCAGGGATCCATCGACGACGTCAGACGTGCCCGCGAAGTCGAATTCCACGGTGCCGTCGCCGATCCGTGCCGTGACGACGACGTCGGCACGTTCGTCCCCGCCGGCGTAGTCGAGTGAGAGATGATCCCGAAACGTATACTCACCCTGCGGCCAGCGGGCCATACTCGCCCGCATCAGGCGCTCCGAGTAGGCGATTAAATGACCGGCGTAGCCGGACACCTCGTCGAAGCCGTATCGATCCACCAGATCCCGGAGCCTGCGCTCTGCGACGGCGTGCGCCGAACGTTGCGCCGCCAGGTCGCCGCGCCGCTCATCCGGCGTGCGAACGTTCCGCAGCAGGAAGGCGAGAAGGTCTTCATTGAGCCGACCGGCGCGGTAGAGCTTCACCGAAGGAATGATGATGCCCTCCTGGTAGATCTCATTCGACAGCGGGAGCGAGCCGGGCGTCATTCCGCCGACGTCCGCATGGTGCGCACGGCTCGCGGCAAAAAAGGCGGGTCCGCCATCGTCACTGAAAACCGGCGAGATCATGGTGACGTCCGGAAGGTGCGTTCCACCCTCAAATGGATCGTTCAGGATGACGACGTCACCCTGGTCCCACTCGGCGAAGGAGGCGAGCGCTGCGGCGACGCTCCGCGGCATCGCGCCCAGATGGACCGGAATGTGAGCGGCCTGCGCAATCATCCGCCCGCCGGAGTCGAACAGCGCGCATGAGAAATCGAGCCGTTCCTTGATGTTGGGCGAATAGGCGGTGCGCCGCAGCGTCTCGCCCATCTCTTCGGCAACGCCGGCAAAGCGGTGCCGGTAGAGCTCGAGAAGGAT
>CAZMXY010000054.1:8885-11475 GCA_964570345.1 uncultured Rhodothermales bacterium
GAAAGAATGGCCGAATCGGAGCCGGGAACGATCGTACGTCGGCACCTCGGTACGGCCCTCCGACGACGCAGTCCGGACGTCCGCGCGGCCGATGACGGCGGACTCGACGTCGTCGCGCCGTTCGGCATCCCGCGGCAGCTCCACCTCGGCGCCCGGCGCGGAGGCTCGGGCTCGCAGCGTGACGATTTCGATCGGCTCGCCGGGCATCGCGTGACCGTACCGTGCGAGATGCGCCTCCTGGAACCGAGCCTCGACGCCGGCGAGGGCCGCATCATCGACGGGCCGGTCGATAGGTACCTCTAGCTCGTAGCTCTGACCGGCGTATCGCGCGTCCACGAACGTCTCGACGCGGACGTTCGCGATCCCGTCGACCTCGAGCGTCCGACGCACCTTTGCGGTTTCCCGATTCACGAGGTCGGCGATCGCATCCCGGCGAATAGCGTCCACTGACGCCATGATCGCAGTCGATGCGTCGTAGACAATGTCCGCCATGAGCAGTCCGAGGGCGCTCAATACACCCGGATTCGGGGCTATGAAGATCGTCCGGATCCCGAGCGCATCGGCGAGCTCGCAAGCATGCAGTGGGCCTGCACCGCCGAATGGGACTAGCTTATACGCGCGCGGATCGTGGCCTCGCTCGACCGAGACGCGCCTCATGGCGCGTTCCATCGATGCATTGGCGACGCGGATGACCCCGAGGGCGGCATCCTCGGCGCTCAGATCGAGACGCCGCCCGAGCTCCCCGAGAACGTGACGCGACTCTGCGGCGTCAAGCCTCACGCTCGATTCGCCACCCAAAAAATACTCCGGCTGGATGCGGCCGAGCACGACGTTTGCATCGGTCACTGTCGCCTGCTCGCCGCCCAAGCCGTAGCACGCAGGTCCCGGATCCGCGCCGGCGCTCTCGGGACCGACGCGCAGGACCCCCGCCGCGTCGACGCGCGCGATGCTCCCGCCGCCCGCGCCGACCGTGTGGATGTCGACGGCCGGCAGGCGCAACGGTAGTCCGGCGAGCCGGCTCTCGGACGTGCGCGGCACGCCGCCGTCGCACAGGGCCACGTCCGTGCTCGTGCCGCCCATGTCAAAGGTGATCAAGCGAGGATCAGGAACGCCGGTCGCCCTCCGTGCGAGCGAGACGGCGCCGACGACGCCTCCGGCCGGACCGCTCAGCACGAGACGCGCCGCCTGCCGGGCAGCGAACGACGTGCCGATCGTTCCCCCGTTGGACTGTATCACGCGAACGTGCCGCGGTGCAACGACGCCGTTCAGGCGCTCGAGGTAGCTTCCGACGACAGGCTGCAAGTACGCATTCACCACGGTCGTGGCCGTGCGCTCGTATTCGCGGTATTCCGGGAGGACGTCGGAACTCAGCGACAAGGGGACCCCGGGCAGCTCTTCACCCAGAATCCGGGCGGCCCGGCGTTCGTGCGAAGGGTTCACGAAAGAGAATAGAAAGACCACCGCGACCGCATCCACCTGGAGCTCGCGCAGCTCGGCGGCTACGCGGCGAAGGGCTCGTTCGTCCAGGGGGATCAGGACCTCGCCGCGATGGTCGATCCGCTCCAGCACCTCGAAACGAAGTGCATCCGAAACGATCGGCGAAGGGAGGCTCTGCGAGAGTCGATAGAGATGCGGACGATTCTGCCGGCCGATCGGAAGCACGTCGCGGAAGCCCATGGTAGTGATCAACGCGCACCGGCCCCCGCGGCGTTCGAGCAGTGCGTTGGTGGCCGTTGTCGTGCCGTGGGCGATGAAGGCGGCGTCGGACACGCCGAGCCGGCGCAGGCCGGCCGCGATGGCGATGCTTGGATCGCCCGCCGTAGTAGCTTCCTTGCAAACCGACAGCCGACCATCCAGAAGCGACACGAAATCGGTGAAGGTCCCCCCGACGTCGATGCCGACGAGCTGCGGCGTCCTGAGCGGGGTCGGAGCCGCGGTCGAAGTCGAAGACGTCGGTGATCTCATTGCGCACGCATCGCCGAATCAGTACGCCTCTTCGATCAAGATCACGCCGCTGGGATCAGTTTCGAACGTCGCCATCCCGAAGGAAACGAACGCCGTGCTGCCCGTCACGGCATCCCGGAGAAGAGTATTGTCGGGAAAAATCCGTGAGACGTTGAGCGTCGTCTTGCCGGACGCTCCAAGTGCGACGATGACGGCGTCGACGACCTTTCGGCGCGTGAGCGTGCGTGCGAAGGAATAGGTGCTGTTCGCCAGGACCTCGTGTTCTCCGATGCCGATGGCCGGATGCCTCTTTCTGAATGCGAGGATCCGGTTCCACAGTTCGCTCGAGCTCTGCTCGGATGGCGACGCCGCGACCAGCAAGCTTCCGGGAAGCAGGAGGAGCAGCGCGTCCGGCGGCTGCGACGCGCTGGAACGCGGAAGTGCGGTGATGACCGGTCGCGAGGAGGACGTAACGCGATCCGCCCACGAGGCGAGCCGATCCGCAAATAAACCGGAGAGGGCAGGAGGATCGGGCACCAGCGGCGCCACGACGGCGTCGACCGGCTCGTCGTCGAACGGGGCTGCGATCCAGATTCGTTCGCGGTCTTCGGCGGACGTTTCGAACGCCGTCCGGAGCGCGGCGGCT
>CAZMXY010000054.1:11575-14177 GCA_964570345.1 uncultured Rhodothermales bacterium
CGGGATCGAAGCGGAGGATCAGAGCGGACCGCCAGTCCGGTTCCGCCGCAGGCTCGGACGTCGAAGGCTGCGCCCACGTGAGCGCGGGACAGCAGAAAAGGAGGATGAAGATGCGGCACAGCGTACGCATTGCGCTACGATCGTGGCGAGCAGGCCGATCCCGCGCTACCGCCGGCCGTTCGACCGCTTGAAAATTCCGTTCCTGTTCACGTGCCCGACGTAGCGGCCAAGAATCCGTACCTCCTCGAAGACGTCGGGTCGGATGTAGATGTCGGCGTATTCCTCGTTGGCCGGTTCCAGCCGGAGACCATCCTGATCGTAGAAAATACGTTTCAGGGACGTGTCTCCATTATAGAGCACGGCGCCGATGCCGCCGTTCGGAATGTCGTCGTCGATGAGGAGGACGTAGTCCCCATCCTCGATGTCGGCGCCGATCATGGACTGGCCGGACACGCGGATGGCGTAAATCCGATCGAGGTTCGGGAAGAGCATCTCGAGCGAAATCGTCCCCAGGTTGGCTTCGACCGCCTCCTGTAATTGACCGGCCGAGATGATTCCTCGTATCGGGATGCCGATCTCGCCGTTCGAAAGCCTGTCATCAATCAGATGATAACCGTCCCCGTCCCGTTCGAGATACCCCTTCTTGTGCAGCGCCTGGAGGTTCTGGGTCACGCTGTTGGGGGAACGGTAGTCGAAAAAGTCGACGATCTCACGGTAGGTAGGCCAGACGCCGCTCTCTCGCACGAAGCGGGAGAGATACTGAAAGAAGGCATGCTGTTTGGAAGTGAGTTTTTTCCGGCTCATGAATCAACCGAAGCTCAAGGAAACGCGCAGAATCAGCGTGACGAAGAGGCGCGCGCCGCACATGGAATACACAGTATAACCCGGAGACGAAAAGACTTCAAGTAATCAGGCGGATATCCGAGCGGAATTCGATTAGGAGCCGCCCAACATCTGACTTACGATCTTCGCGGTGCGGGTCGGGTAGGCGTCTTCGACGTGGTAACGTAGATAGTCGTCAATGAGTCGACCCAATTCGAGCCGGAGCTTGGGACTGAGATTCATCCGCATGACGTGCTCGAGATCGGCTTGGGCGCAGACGGCAAAAGCGCGCAGCGCCTGCCGCGATGCGGCCCGGACCGTACCGGCGGGGGCATGCCGGAAGGGCAGAATGGTCCCCGTCTCGAGCGAGAGGCAGCCGGAGTCTGCGAGGTCGTCGAGGACGTCGCGATCCACGTCCGGAGCGAACCCGAGCACCGACGCAAACCGGAGCTGAAAGTAATAGAGCAGGTTGTCGACGCGCTCGAAGGTTCGATTCAATCGATCGAGTACCTCAAGCACGAGGTCGAATGCGCGTGGACTTCTCTCCTCTTCTTGCATCAGGGCGTGTACGAGCTCGACGATCCGCAATCCACATGACACGCTTTCGAGGTTTCGTGTGATGCCGTCGAAGAAATGGAGGTGGCTGCTTTCGCTCAGCGTCTGTACGTTTCGCGACGGTTTGTAATAGATCACGACGTGCGTATACGACATCGGTTGAAGCGACGATCCGAATCGACTCCCGCTGCGTCGCGCACCCTTCGCCATCACGGCCACCTTTCCGCGCTGCTTCGTAAACAGCGTCACGATCCGGCTCGTCTCGCCATAGTCGATGCTGCGAAGGACGAATGCCTCGGTTTGTAGAATCATCGCGTATCTACGTTATGCGGAGCGACGTTTCGTGTCTGAGACAGAAACATGTCGTGGTTCCAACGACTCCAGCAGCGAATCAGCATTACTCGACACGAGGCGCTGACCCTGATCACGCTTTCCTTTTTCTTCATGTTGGGTATCACCGGCCGCTACGCGTGCCGGTCGGTTCCATCGGTGGAGCCGGACGCGTACGCCGAAGTCGATCGGATTTTCGAAGAGCAATCCGCGATCGCGTTCGAGGCGGACGATGACGGCGCGGCAGACGCCGACGACGGGGCCGCCACGGATCAGAATACGCATTCGGTTGACGAAACGCCTACCGTCAAGCGAGCACAAAAGATGCCGTCGGAGCGACGAATCGACATAAACCGTGCGTCGGCATCGGAATTACAGCGACTGCCGCGGGTCGGCCCCAAGACGGCCGAGCGCATCCTTGCCTTTCGGACCGACTTCGGGCCTTTACGCAGCGTCGACGAGCTCGTCAGCGTGCGCGGCATCGGTCCGAAGACGCTTGAATCGATCCGTCCGCACGCGTACGTGTCCCTCGAAGGTGGACCGCACGATCGTCCACCGGCCGATAGCACGAAATGAGGGCTCGGAAGTTTAGACGCTCGACGCCCTGTCGGCATTGCGTCCGTTCGGGCCGGGTGGATCCGAACGTCTTCGCCGCGCCATTTCCTCCGACGTCCATTTCTCACTTGCCTTTTCCTCGCGGCGCAGAAAGCGGTAGACCGGCACGAGCAGGATGGCGGCGAGGGCCAGGAATCCGACGAGCGTGAGCACTATGATGGTGGTGTAGTCGGTCACCGTGTGCCCAATCGAGAATCCGTGCGAATCACATGCAATAAATCCGACAAATTCGTTATTTGATCCGGTCCCCGTAGATTTGCGAACGAACCCGGCACGATTG
>CAZMXY010000054.1:14277-20816 GCA_964570345.1 uncultured Rhodothermales bacterium
CGACGGCGATCGTGGATTCCAGCTCATCACGACGCTTCCCGCTTATGACGTCGTCTTGCTCGACGTAATGCTGCCAAAAAAGGACGGCTTCGAGGTCCTTCGGGAGGCACGGAAGGCGGGTGTCAGTTCCCCCGTCCTCGTGCTCACGGTGAAGGGGCATGAAGACGACATACTCCAAGGATTTGAGCTTGGCGCCGACGATTACGTCACGAAGCCCTTCAGCGTCGAGGAGCTCGATGCGCGCGTGAAGGCCGTCCTTCGCCGAGCCAAATCGTCCGCCGAGGGCCCGATGGACGTCTATCGATTCGGCCAGGTCGAGGTCAACTTCAGCGATCACACGGCACAGAATGACGGTGACGAGTTGCAATTCACCGCGCTCGAATTCGACATCCTGCAGTATTTCATCAAGCACCGTGGTCGAACGGTCAGTCGAAAACAGCTTCTTCGGGACGTCTGGGGGATCAGCGGCGACATCACGACGCGGACGATTGATCGACACGTCGCCTCGCTGCGCAAGAAGATCGAACCGGATGCGGACGATCCGACGTTCATCGAAACCGTCTACGGCATCGGATACAAGTTCGTGGGGTAGGAGCGTCCGCTGCCATCGGCTTGCGAACCCGCCGCCGGGCGATGTTACGATTATGGCTTGACGGAATCATCGGATCCGGACCGTAATACCATGCCGTAGCACAAAGTACGTCAACCGATCCCCCAGTCACGGACTCTATGGAAGCTCAAGGAAAGAAGCGGTCCATCTTGCGCGATCTCGCGTTAATTTACATCTCGCTGGCCCACAGCACGGACCAGGACCTCTCGGAATCGGAGGTGGAGGTCATTTCGGAGCGGCTTCGGAAGTGGCATACGCAGGCAACGGAAGAAACCGTTCTGAGCGTGATCAAGGATGCCCTTGAGGACTATACGCATGAGCGTGCGCGAGAGGGCGTCGAGCGGGCCGTTAGGCGGATTCGCGACGAATCAGACCAGGAAATGCGACGGACGATCGTTGCCGATCTGACCGACATCGCGCTGGCGGACGACAAATTTTTGCACGCCGAAGGCTCGTTTATCGGCGAGTTGGCCCAAGCCTGGGACGTGCACGTCAGCGAGGAAGACGATTCAAAGACGTGGTCCATCCTCAATGGAAACGGCAATGAGAGCGGTTGGACGGCCGTCCACGATCTGGCACTGGTCTATCTTGAAATCGCTCACCGCACGGACGATGACATCGTCGAGTCCGAGGTGGACGCGATCGCGAAAAAGATCAACGAGTGGCTTCCCGACGCCGAAAATTCGGAAATAATGACCGTCGTTCGCGACGCCGTGCACGCCTACGTCCAGGGGCCTGACAAGCGCCTGTTCGAGGATTCCGTCGAAACGCTCAAGAAGGTCGTCCCACCTCACCAGCGAGCCGCACTATTGGCCGATTTGAACTACGTCGCAAACGCCGACGGGCGCGTCACGGAGAAGGAGCGAGCGATGATCGAGCGGTTGACGAATGCCTGGAACGTCGAACTGAGCGGCACGGAATAGGAAAACCATGCTCGTTGAAGTCCTCGAAGACTATCATGCCGTCAGCCTCCGTGCGGCGGAAATCGTTACCCAACAAATTCGTCGCAAGCCCGACAGCGTCGTAGGATTCGCGACCGGAAGCACGCCGCTCGGAGTCTACGAGATCCTGATCGACAACTACAACGAGAAGGGCCTCGATTTTTCGAAGATCACGACGTTCAACCTGGACGAATACGTCGGGCTTGCCCCGAATCACCCACAGAGTTATAGCCATTTCATGTGGGAAAACCTGTTCAAGCACGTGAACGTGACGCCCAGTCGCGTATTCATCCCGCACGGGATGGCCGACGACATCGAATACTTCTGTGAGTGGTACGAGCAACAGATCATGGAGGCCGGCGGCATCGACCTCCAACTTCTCGGAATCGGTGCCAACGGGCACCTGGCCTTCAACGAGCCGGGTTCGTCACTCGGATCCAAGACTCGCATCAAGACGCTGACCGCGAAAACGGTTCGGGACAATGCGCGCTTTTTCGACGACCCGGACGACGTGCCCCGGCTAGCCATTACGATGGGGATCGGGACCATCATGGATGCCGGGACGATTCTGTTGATCGCGAGCGGAGAGAAAAAAGCCGAGGCCATTCGAAATGCGCTGGAGGGCCCCGTGACCGGGATGTGTCCCGCGACCGTCGTCCAGATGCATCGCTTCGCCCACATCGTCATCGATGAGGCGGCCGCGTCGAGGTTGCAGTACCGTCATCACGGCGGGATTGCCGAACCGACGGAGTGAGGGGCGTCGAGCTCCGCGTGATCCCGCGCCGTTTGGTCCGCGTCCCTGATCGGAGAGGAACGGAAAGGATCCCTTCAAATCAGACACGGACGTGAATCATGCCCTCTCGATCGGTCGATCGGAATCGGTGATCCACTCGCTCCAGGACCCGGCATACAGTCGCCCGTAGCCGAGTCCGGCATGGGCCATGGCGAGCAGGTTGTGCGCCGCCGTGACGCCGGAGCCGCAATACGACACGACGCGATCGGCGGGCGATCCGCCCACGACGCGTTCAAAACGGCGGCGCAGCTCGGACGGAGGCAAAAACGAGCCATCTGCTTCAAGATTCTCCGTAAACGGAGCGGACGCCGCCCCCGGGATGTGCCCGGCCACCGGGTCGATGGGCTCCGTCTCACCCCGATACCGCTCAGCGTCACGAGCGTCGATCAGGTGCCAGTCCGGTCTCGTACGCAGCTCGTCGACCTGCGCCGCGTCGACGATCCATTCGGTTCGAGCTTGCGGCACGAACGCTCGCCGCACGTTCTGCTCCATGCCGGAGCGCACGGGCAGCTCGGAGGCGATCCAGCGCTGCCAGCCGCCGTCGAGAACGGCCGCCGCGTCGTGGCCGCAAAAGTGAAGCATCCACCAGAGCCTGGCCGCCACGGCGCCTCCGACGTCGTCGTACGCCACGACCTGAACGCCTCTCGTGATGCCCATCGACGAGAACGTTTCCGCCATCTCGTCGAGGGAGGGGAGAGGGTGACGACCGGTTCGGCCCGATACGATCTCTCCGGAAAGATCGGCGTCGAGGTGCGCATAGACGGCCCCGCTCACGTGTTGCTCGGCGTAGTCACGAAGGCCGCGCTCCGCGTCGTCGAGCGAATACCGGCAGTCCACGACGACCCAGCCGGGGTCGAAAACGTGGCGCGCCAGTTCGAGCGCGGATATGAGGGTAGAATAGATCATCGTGCACGTAAGTTGAATCGCGTGGACCGAGGCGTCCTCAGGCGAGTCGGGCCCGCCGGCCGGTTCGCGTCTCGGATCGAAGCGAGGGCGTCAGGGTAGAACGAGGCGGACACGACGATGGCGAACGGAATCGCGACGCGCGAACGACTCCGCGAGTATTCTTTTCAGTAACCGCGACGGCGACCAGAGATCGATACGAAGCGCATGGGGCCCCTCTCACGTCTCAATCACTATTACTGGAAGTACAAGCACCTCTTCCTTCCGGGCCTCCTTTTCGCGATGATCTCGGCCGGCTTCTCGATCGCGGTGCCGATCGTGGTCCGCGTCGCCGTGGACGGCATTCCGCGCTTCGTCACACTCTATCACGCCTTCACGGGCACGGAGGTCCAGGCCTATCTGTACGCCGGGTTTTTCTTCAGTCTCTTTCTGTTCGCCGCCGCCATCATCATACTGAGCTTACTGAGCGGCGTGTTTTCGTTTCTGATGCGGCAGACGCTCGTCGTGGCTTCGAGGCATATCGAATTCGACCTGCGAAACGCGCTGTACGATCATCTGCAGCAACTCTCGCAGAGTTTCTACCGCAAACATTCGACCGGAGACGTCATCGCGCGCGCGACGAGCGACATCGAGGCGGTGCGCCGCTACATCGGTCCGGCCGTGATGTATCTCGTGCGCGCTCTCGTGATCGTCGTCGCAGCCATGACGGTGATGTTGATCATCTCCCCGACGCTCACGCTCTATGCCCTCATTCCGATGCCTTTCCTGGCCATATCCGTCTTTTTCATGGCGCACATGGTCCACAGCCGCAGCGACGCCATTCAGGCGCAGTATTCCAATTTGACGAGCCGCGTACAGGAAGCGCTGGCCGGCATCCGGGTCTTGAAGGCGTACACGCGCGAGGAATCCGAGGCACAGGCGTTTCAGAAAGAAAGCGCCCGGTATCGCAGCCGCAACCTCGATCTGGCTCTCGTGGATTCCGCCTTTCGGCCGGTCTTCCTCCTGTTGGTCGGCCTGTCGGAGATCATCGTCGTTTGGATCGGTGGCCAACAGGTGGCCGCCGGCACGATTACGATCGGCAACATCGCCGAATACATGATCTACGTCGCGATGATGACGTGGCCCGTCGCGTCGATGGGGTACGTTATCACGATGGTGCAGCGGGCCTCGGCATCGATGATCCGCCTCAACCGCATCCTGGACTCCCGGCCGGAGATTGCGGACACGAAGGAATCGGACCACTCACTCAAGGAGCTCGTCGGAAGCGTCCGATTCGAGGACGTTTTCTTCCGATACGCTCCGGACGGGCCGTGGGTATTGAAGGACGTCTCGTTCCACGTCGACGCCGGTTCGACGTTGGCCGTCGTGGGGCGGACCGGCGCCGGAAAGAGCACGCTCGTCGAAATGATCCCGAGACTCATCGAATCGACCCATGGGGACGTGCGGATCGACGGGCGGCGAGTCCAGGAGATTCCACTTGAGCTGCTGCGGTCCTCCATCGGCTACGTACCTCAAGACGTCTTTCTATTCAGCGACACCGTTTCGAACAACATCGCCTTCGGCGAGCAAGAGGCGGCGCTCGAGGAAATCCGCCGTGCGGCGAACGAGGCGGAGCTGCTCGACAACGTCAGCGAGTTTCCGGAAGGCTTCGAGACGTTCGTCGGCGAACGGGGAATTACGCTGTCGGGCGGGCAAAAGCAACGAACCTCCATCGCGCGCGCCCTCATTCGGTTACCCAAGATCCTCATCCTGGACGACGCGCTCTCCGCCGTCGATACGAACACGGAGAGTAAGATTCTGGGTTATCTGCGCCGCCATTACGGCAAGCGAACCGTCATCATCGTCAGCCACCGAATCTCGTCGGTCATGGACGCGGACCTCATTCTCGTCCTGGAGGAAGGCGAGGTCGCCGAGCGCGGCACGCACGAGGAGCTCCTGCGTCACGACGGATTGTATGCGGATCTCTATCGTAAACAGCTTCTCGAGGCCGAGATCGAGGCGATGTGACGTGAGATCTTCCCTCGAGCGCACGAACCGGCGTCGTATCGGAGCGATTCTCCCGTAGGACACAATGGAGGAGATCGAGATTATTCCGCTGGGGACGGCCTCGGCGATTCCGACGCGTGAGCGTCATCCGTCGGCTACCGCCCTCTACCGCAAAGGTCGCGTGCTCCTCTTCGACTGTGGGGAAGGGACGCAGATGCGTTTCATCGACGCCGGCCTGAAGATCACCCGCGTCGACGCCGTATTCGTCACCCACTTCCACGGGGATCACTATTTCGGGCTTCCGGGCCTGCTATCCACGCTGTCACTGTTGAACCGCGAGGATCCGCTTTGTGTCGTAGGCCCGGTGGGAATCGGAGCAACCGTCGCCTCGATGCCGGGGCTGGATCTCGATCGGGCCGGCTTTCAGGTGGACTTCGTCGAGCTGCACGACGCCTTCGCACGACGGGTCGTCTATGAGACGGACGAATATTGGGTGGAGGCGCGCCCCATCGAGCATCGGGCGTTCGCGGCAGGTTACCGATTCGAGGAACGGCCGAAGCCGGGCCACCTCGACGTGGATCGAGCGCGCTCGCTCGGCGTGACCGCCTACGGGCACTACCGGGCGCTCAAATCCGGACGTCCGGTGGAGGTGAACGGCCGCACGATCACACCGGAGATGGTCGTCGGCCCGAACCGGGCCGGCCGATCTTTCGCCTACGTTTCCGACACGCGTCCGTGCGAAAACGGCCGCGTGCTGGCCCGGGGAGCGGATCTACTCTACCATGAGGCGACCTTCAGCGAGAAGCATGCAGAGCGCGCCGTGGTAACGGGCCATTCGACGGCGCGCGAGGCTGCCGACGTGGCGCACCGGGCCGGTGCCGGGCGTCTCCTGATCGGACACTTCAGCGCACGCCACGAGGATCCCGGGGCGCTGCTGGCTGAGGCGCGCGACGTGTTCAAGAACACGGAAGTAGCTGAGGAATTAAAGCGATACCGGCTCTAACGGGCACGACAGGGAGGCGGCGAGTGAGGGGCGCGCCGGGCCGAGTAGGGGTCCTGCGCGCCGTTGAAAGCGCGCCGACGTACTAACCGAGACGATACGCAACGTTGGCGGACGACACCAGGAACCCCCGAGAAGAAAAATTGCATAGTGAGCTGGACAGCCGTTTGATCGGGAGGATTGTCCAGTTTCTGAAGCCGTACAAGTGGTGGGTACTCGTCGCCTTCGTATTCACCGTCGGGGCGTCGTATCTCGGACCGCTGCGTCCGAAGCTCGTACAGGAGGCGATCGACCGATTCATCGTGC
>CAZMXY010000055.1:0-7603 GCA_964570345.1 uncultured Rhodothermales bacterium
ACCTGGAATGAGCCGATGATCGACAGTACGAGAATGAACAGAGTCGTCGGACTCAACAGCGGCAGCGTGATCCTCCAAAACCTGGACCACGGACCCGCGCCGTCAATCTCCGCCGCCTCGTAATAATGGTTTGGAATGCCCGCCAGGCCGGCTGAAAACAGGATCATGTTGATCCCGAAGGTCTTCCACACCCCGACGATGATCATCGAGAAGAGCGCGGCCGTCGGATCGTTGACCCAATTCACGGCCGGCAGGCCCACGAGCTGGAGCACGTGATTCAGCAGGCCGATGTTCGGATGAAAGACCCAGCGCCAGATCACCGCTGCGGCTACCCACGAAATAATCACAGGGGTAAACAGCGCGGTTCGCAGAAGCTTGCGGCCCCGCAGCTTCTTCTCGAGGACGATGGCCGCCGCGAGCGCGAGGATCATGTTCAACGGCACCGTCGCGATCGTATAGACCGTCGTCGTCCCGAATACCTGCCAGAATTCCGAACTCCGTAGGAGCGTCGCATAGTTCTGAAGGCCGACGAACTGCTGCTCGCCGCCGAACATGTTCCACTCCTGAAAGCTGAGATAGAACGAAAAGACGATCGGAAAGAAGATGAACACCGACACCACGATCATCGTCGGCGACAGGAAGAGCAGCGCGGACGTCCATTCCGACCGGCCTCGGACGAATCCGTCGCCGGAGGGGGGCGGCGATTGAGCCGCAGTAACGCCGGCGGCGGCCTGCCCGACCGTCAGTTGATCCTGCTGCGTCGCGACGTCTGTCATCTAACACCGTTTTCACTCGTCTCTTCTCACCCTTTCGATCCTCTCTCCTTGCAAATCTCTCCTCTCTCCTCTCTTCTCTCAAATCGATTATCTATCCTCGATTATCTATCCTCGCTTCTCGCTACGACTCCCTCCCTTCCCGCAAGAGCGCGTTCGCCTCTCGCGCCGATTCTCTCAGAACTACCTCAGGCGACTGTCCGCCGACCGTTGCGCGTTCGATGGCTTGAGCCAACAAGCGCTGAATCCTCATCGTGTGAAAATCAATGGGGCGCTGAGCCTGGGCATACGTCATCTGCTCGACGAAGGCGCGCTGGGCGGGATGATCATCTAAAAAGGCCTGGAATTCGGGAACGTCGACCACCGACTCCCGCACGGGCAGATAGCCGGACTCCATCGACCAGAAGGCCTGAATCTCCGGGTCGATGATCCACTTTACGAACTCCCATGCCGCATCCGGATTTCGGGATTGCTTGAAAATGGCCAGGTATTCCCCTGCGACGACGGTTGCACGCTTCGACGGTCCTTCCGGAAGCATGGCCACGCCCCAATCGAACCGCGAAAACAGCTGGGGATAACGGGGCAAATTCCACGGTCCATCCAACATCATGGCGATCTGCTGCGACGCCATCACCGTAAGCGGATCTTCGCTTGTGAACGTGCGCTGATTCTGCTTTTCGTAGATCGATTTCCAGAGCGTGAGGGCATCGACGCCCGCCTCCCTGTCCCACATGATTTCGGTCTGGTCTTCATCGACCAGGTACCCCCCGGCCTGCCAGAGGAAAGGCGTCCACTGCCACATCATGTAGGCGCCTTGCGGGCCCGACGACGGCACGGCCGGGACGAAGAATCCGATGCGTTCGTAGCGGCCGTCGCCATTTTCGTCTTTCGAGAGGATGCGGCTGTATTCGACCAGCTCCTCCCAGGTCCTTGGAGGACGTTCGGGATCGAGTCCCGCCTCCTCAAAGTGTGTCTTGTTGTAGATGAGTCCGAGGTTGGTCGCCTCCATCGGCAGGCTGTACATCGTCCCCTGCCAGGAGGCGTACTCTATCAAAGCCGGATAGACGTCGGCCATCTCTTCGTCGGTGAGACCGTTTTCACCGTCGATGAAATGTGACATCTCGTAGACCGCGTCCGCTTTGACGAGGTCTTCCAGATAGTGCGAATGAATCCATGAAACGTCAGGGGCAGAACCGCTGCGCACGGCCGTGACCAGCTTTTGTGCGAGCGCGTCACCGGTCGGGATGTACTGGGCGTCGATCCGAATGTCCGGATGCTCCGTGTGGAATCGATCGATCAGCTTTTCGAGAGCCGGTCGCGTCGACTGCGTGAAGCTGTGCCAGAACGTAATCCGAACGGCGTTCGAAGGCCCGTCGGCTCCACTCGAACCGCAACCCAGGGGCGGCACGACGAGCAAGACCACGACGATATACAGCTTCAGTCGTTTCACGCTTCGGTTCACTCGAAATTGCTGGCGAACATCTGGAAGAAGGCATACCCCGGCGAATTGAATCCGAATGATTCGCCGTTCCATTCATCGGTCGTGGCCCATAACGTATGCGTGCCCTGTGCCCAGCCGGACCAATCGGATCCCACTACGGCCTCCGGCGGCGTTTCCCCGATGATGAGCGGCGACCGCAATTCCCCCTCCTCGCCATCGGGGATCACGACATGCCACAGGAGATTGGAGAATCCACCGCTCGATGCGTTTCGGATAGCAAGTTGACGGAATCCGATTTCCGGCGGATCCCAGGTGACGACGTAGCTATCCCCTGCCAGGGTCTGGTTTCGGATGACCGCAAAGTCCACGTCAACTCCACCACCGGACCGGCCCAGCAGAAAGTATGCGGCAACGATCGTCGTATCCGTGAAAGAATGCTCGTCGAACTGCGTCGTGTCCAGACCGGCCTCAAGCGCGGATTGATCGGCCACCCAGATCGTATACGTGACGCGGTCCTCGAGGCTGTCGCTCGGCTGGCCGCCTCGATTCGCAACCTCCTCAACGTCAAACTCGTCGCTAATCGAAATCGGTGACGAAATGTCGTTCGAACCTGAGAGTCGAAGCCACACGAGCGTCGAATCGAGTGCCGCCCTTTCGCCTCGATTCACGCCTATGGCCGCCGCGCGTCCACCCACCCACTGGAGGTCCGGGGCGTAGCTCTGCGTTACGCGCTGAATGACGAACGGACGTTCACCTCCATACGGAAGGAGCGGGTTTTCCACGTTATCGCATGCGGCAAGGTATGCGACGCCCAACGTCGTTAGGAGGAACGCGACACAATGGACGCCCGCCCGCCGGCGCGGTACCCGAGCGTCCTTACCGTCCTGGCGACGTATACGGTTTTCCATGACCGTAAAGATTTGCGCAGACGTTTGTGCAACAAAATGGCGTCCCCGTTGGCGTAGTCCTTCTTCAAATTACGCCGCGAAGCGCTTTCAGTTCACAAATTTGCCGAGAGTCAGCATCACTGACCGGGGATGGAGGCTACAAAAAAAGAACTCATCGGATATTATGCAAACGTTTGTGCAGTCACAAAATAACGCCCTATGAATCGATGTCGTCTCCGGTGACCCGTTTCGATCGGCTGCCTCCGGGGAAGGAATGCGGTCGCGCAAGCCGACCGTTACTTGAAGCAGCGGCCCCGTCTCCACCTCAGTCAAGTGGAGAATGCACCGCGGTCGACGCCCGAGGTCGGGCGACCGAGTCGCGCACTATGAGTTTCGTCTTAAGGACGACGCGTCTTCCGCCCCTCGATTCGCCCTTCAGCTCGTCGACGAGCAGCTTTACGGCCATTTCGCCCATCATTTCTTTCGGCTGGCGAACCGCCGTGACGGGACACTTGAGATAGGGGGCGAATTCGAAATCGTCAAACATTACCATCGACACGTCGTCAGGAATCGAGAGGCCTTCTTCGTAAATGGCCTTCAGCGCTCCCAGCGTGATCAGGTCGCTCGTCGCGAAAATCGCCGTCGGCGGATCCGGCATCATCAAGAGCAGCTTCGTTTCGAGATAACCGTTCTCCTCTCGAAAATCATTCCCGACGATCAGCTCGTCGTCAACCTCGATACCGCGGTCGGCCAGCGCGACGTGATAACCACGAAGCCGCTCACTATTCGTATACGTGCCGGGCAGCCCCTGAATGAACGCAATGCGCTCGTGACCGTGATCGATCAGGTGTGCCACGGCTTCACGAGCCCCACTGAAATTGTCGACCAGGACCTTGTTCGTGCTGATGCCGTCGAAACAACGATCGAGCAGCACGACCGGCCGGCCCTTGTCCACCCACTCCTGAAAGTGACGATAGTCCTGCCCTACCGGCATCGCGATCAATCCGTCGACCCGATTACGATACAATACGTTTACGTGCTCGATCTCCTGCTCGAGATTTTCATCCGTATTGCAGACGACGATGCTGTACCCCAGCTGGTGGGCAACGTTCTGAACGCGCTTGATGATGTAGGCAAAGAACGGATTCGAGACGTCCGGTGCGACGACACCGAGGGTGTTCGTCTTTTTGAGTCTCAGACCCCGCGCGATCTGATTCGGACGATACTTTAGTTTTCGGGCGGCATCCAGAATCACCTCCTCCGTGTCCGCACTGATTCGATATTCGGACGCTTTGTTATTCAGCACCCGTGAGACCGTCGATACGGACACACCCGCCATTTCGGCAATGTCGTTCAGCGTAACGGCCATGCCTTTCATTTGAATCGACTGTGCTGCTTTATCACGCCTATATACGGGATTTATACGTATGGAACAATCGATTGCGCCTTTTGACGTCAGCATCCGCACGGACTCCGTCCACACGTTCGATGCCGATTCGCGAACGGCATCGTTTGTGCTCTTTTCAAAATATCGCGGCTTCCGGGATGGATTCCCGGATGGCGGGTCCTCAGCGCTTATTTGCGCCGTCCCATTCTCAGGAAAAATTCGACCGATCGCGCATTTCGCCGATTTCTTGCGTAACTTAACGCACAAACGATTGCGCGAGCCATCCGCGCCGGACGGGCGAGACCCCTCCTCTCGTCATACGGCGAGGACACCGGGCGATTCGGAGCGCCGTGGAAGAGAAATTGGATGCGGCGCAGCGGGTCGCCCGGGATATTATTCGGCTTCCTAGACCGTCGACCGCGCGGGGAAGAAGAATAAGCCGCGCAGTCAGGCGGCGGGCTCGATGACGACTTTTAGACCTTCCCGGCGCGACGCAACCTGAAATGCGCGCTCGAAGTCGTCAAGTGGAAATCGGTGCGACACCATGCCGCGCACGTCGACGAGCCCACTTCGCACGAGCGCGATGGCGCGCGGATAGGTGTGTTTCATACGGTGCACCCATTTGATCGTGAGCCCCTTACGCCGGGCCACCGACGCGCTGATGGTGACGTCGTCCTGACCTGGAATGCCGATTAGAACTACACGCGCGCCCGGACGGACCGATGCTACCGCCGCCGTGACCGCCCGATTTACGCCGGCTGCTTCGAAAGCGACGTCCAGGCCGCGCCCGCCCGTCGCCTTCAACACGTCTTCGGATTCTCGGCCCTCCTCCGCTTCGAATACGTATGTTGCGCCGTGCGCAAGGGCCGCGTCAAGGCGGTGCGAAAGGACGTCCGTGGCGACGATCGTGGATGCTCCCGCCGCCCTGGCCACCTGTATCGTAAGCAGACCAATGGGCCCGCTTCCAAAGACGCCCACCGTCGCGCCGGGATAGACCCTCCCGAGGTCGACCGCGTGAATTGCCACTCCCAGAGGCTCGAGCATCGCCCCGTCCACGGCGTCGAATTCCGGCGGAAGGTCGACGATACTCGCATCCGGCCATGTCAGGTACTCCCGCATGGCGCCGTCGTCCGTGTCGTGACCCGCGAAACGCGTGGCGCCGCACAGATTCACCTCGCCCTCCATACACCATTCGCACCGTCCGCACGCCACGGCCGGATCGACGGCGACTACCCGCCTACGGCCTCCCGTCTCCACTTCACCGGCAAATTCGTGCCCGAGCACCAGCGGCCGCCTGAGAGCCGTCGCTCCAATTGCGGCGTCTTCGTACCAGTGGAGGTCCGAGCCGCAAATCCCTACGGCTGTGACTTGAACGAGCGTCCCTGCGTCCGACCCGTTCGGACGATCCTCGTACGCAAGTCGCAGGTCTCGCTTTCCATGAAGGCGTACGACGCGCATCTCGATTCTCGTTAGCGGACGCGCTCACCGTTCACCAGGAACGGTTCGGCGAGGCCTTTCAGCGATCCGTCGGGCTCCAGAACCGGCTCCGGCGAAAACTGGGCCGCGTAGGCCCGCCGCATCTGAGACGTCTTGTTCGGGCCCGACCTGTGGAAACACGTGCTCGAAAAAACGGCGATGGACCCGGCCGGGGCGATGACCGGAATACCGGGGTGATCCCCAAAATATCCGACCTTGTCCCCCGTCCGCTCGTCGAGCGTGTGCTCGATCCGTTCTCGCGTGCCGGCGATCGAGTACGGCAGCAGGTAAAGGGTTCCGTTGTCCTCATGGACGTCATCGAGCGGCACCCACGCGTTCACGTAGGGCCTGTGCGGGCCGGCCACGTAACCGGAGTCCTGATGCCACGAAAACGACGAGCCTTCCTCGCTGGTCCCCTTTACGACGAACTGCTCCCAGAAGAGCATCGCGTCGTCGCCTATCGTCGCGCGGCAGACGTCCGCCATGAGGTCGCTAAAGAGCCACTCTCCGAGCTCGGGATGTTCCTTGAACGCAAGAAATACGAAATATCGCTTGTTCCGCTTGCTGAGGTTGATCTGGTCCACGCCCTGCCTGTCCATCGCAGCCTCCTGCTGGGCCACGAGTCGATCGCAGGTATTCCGAATCATCTCGAGATCTTCTTCCGGAATGACGTTTTCGAGGATAATGAACCCATCCTCTTGATACTTGCGCCTCTGTGCGTCAGTGATATTCAGCGCCGTTTGCGTAGCCATTCGTCTTCTCGGGAAATCGCAGGTGACGGACTAAATTTAGGTCGATCCAGCGATGCACAATCGTTTGTGCACCGCGCCGAAAAGAATAGCGTTTTCCTGCCATCAAAGCAAGCGGGGAAACGCTATTCGTCCACGGCTGTCGGAACCCTCCGGCCGTGGCGCGCGGTGCAGGCCGCCTACCCGCACACCACGTGTGAGATGGCTGAAGGACCCGTCCGACGCTGCGCAAGAAGTAAGTTACTTTTTCTTCAGAACCGGCAATCCGTTCGCCGTCTCCGCCACCTTGTAGCCCTGCGGAAGTTCGTCGAGCGTGCCGTCCTTCTCTTCCTTCGCAAAGAAATAGATGGTCTGAGTCCGACCGTTTTTCAGTGTCGTCTGCTTTGAATGCAGGTGGTAGGTCTTGCCTTTCGAATTCGTGTAGGTATACGCCATGGCTGAGTAATGGGTCGACTGATTGCGATAGATGCCAGGTAGTCCCGGCGGACGCTCCGCCGATCTATGACATCGCTGAATTTACTCCGCGATCCTTCCGTACACAAGGCCGGGCCCTCGAGAGTGGAAACGATTCTGAAACGTGAGCCGATATTTTCCGCCGTTCCAATCAGCTGTCACGCGTGTTCAGGGCGGAATTCTTCGCCGCTAAGGCCGCTTCTGCGAACAGGCGACGCCGTCTCGTCCTCCAGCTGCGGCCACATTTCTCGAATGGTGCCGGGAAGCATCTGGCGTACGTCGTCAACCTCGCCGGTGCTGATTCGTCGGCTGATGACACCGAAGACCGCTCGAGTCGCCCTCTCGGGGTTCTGGCCGCCCGCTTTGTCGAGTTCCTCGCTTACGCGCTTCAGCCACTCGTCCCGATCTCGATACTTCTCAGGCTTATTCGCAGGCCG
>CAZMXY010000055.1:7703-20801 GCA_964570345.1 uncultured Rhodothermales bacterium
TATCGATTATATGGACGATTCCACGTCGTGGAGCCGACCCGTGCGGCGTATTCACGTATCGATTACAACTTCCCACGGATTCTCGAGCCCGGCGAAGGTAAGATTTGATGGACGGCAGAAAACAATGGAGGAGGTCGAAATGCTGAGTGACATAGCGTCGGCGGTAGGAAAGGGGCTCTTTGCGGGGTTGATCGGAACGGCCGCCATGACCGTATCGAGCACGCTGGAGTTGAGGCTAACCAATCGCGCGGCAGGTGACGCACCGTCGAAGGCGGCCGGGAAAGTCCTGGGCGTCCAACCACGGAATCAGGCCGGTAGGGAACGGTTCGAAAGGGTCGTCCACTGGACCTACGGGACGGCCTGGGGAGCGTTTCGCGGGCTGATCTCACAGGCCGGAATCAGCGGACCCGCGGCCGCGGCCCTCCACTTTGCCGCCGTATGGGGCGCTGCGCAGGTCTTGCTGCCCTCGCTGAACGTCTCACCGCCCGCTACGGAATGGAGTCCCGAAGAGTTGGCCACCGACATCCTGCACCACGCCGTGTACGCCGCAGCCACAAGCGCTGCATATGACTTCATCGATGCTCACTAGCGAGCGCCGGCGACGGTAGGACTACGCTCGCCATTTCGACAGAACGTTACGAGCAGTCGATCTGTGCCCATGCGGTCGGACCGGAACGATTGCTGCATCGAGATCCGACGACCGACGTCACTCGGCGCCGTTCGCGATCCATTCCCGAATCGCCCCGATCTGCTCAGCCGACAGGGCCGGACTATTTAACGGCATTCGTTGTCCGTCAATGCGGGAATCCCCTTCGATTTTCATTACGAGGTATGAGTCGTCCGGATTTCCCGGCTCCACGCGTTTGAATGAAGGGACCTCTCTGCTGTCCACGTTGACGAGATTGGCACGTGCCTGGCCCTCGCTCAAATTCAGCCCCATCTGTGCATTGGGCCCGGCGTGACACTGCGCGAATGCACAACTCGTATTGAAAACGTTCTCCTGGATGCTCGCGAGCGTCGGTTCAATCGGATCGCGCTCGAGCGGATCGGCATGCTCGCATGACGCTAACGCGACGCAGGCTGCCACAGCGATGCACACACTCGCGAAATGATTTTTTGGATGCTTCATCAGAATTGGATCAGTCGGAAGATGTTGAAACCGAGTCGCATGTCCGGCTTCGTGATGTCAAGATCGCCACCTCGCATGTACTGATCCGTAGTCAATCCGACGGAATTCGTTACGACGATCTGAAATACGTGCCCGCCGACCGCGATTTCGAGACCGCCACCCCACGTATCGAATCGATTCTCGTTACCGAACGTCGTTGAGCGCTCATAACCATTCAGTATGGCGACCCACTCGGCCAACAGAGATAGATTGCGGTAGAATCTCCACCTTGCTCCCATTCCCAGCGTGAGAAGCACTTCCTCGCCGCTCAGCCTCTCCGACTGATTGACGAGCACCCCGGGGGCGAGAAGAACCCCAACCCTCCTGCCGAAATCCCGAGATGCGATCAACTGCCCACTGAATTTGAAGGCCTCTGATCGCAGGCGATTCTCGTCCTGCAGCTTCTCGGTAACCCAGTTCACGGTTGCGTGAGCCGCCAGGCTCACAGGCCACTGGGGCTGAACGGTCTGCTGAAAAAATCGATACTTTGCCTGCAGCTCGACGTTGTCCGACGCATTGCTTCGCCCGAGTACGAAGAGGAGGTCGTCAGTCGGCGCGAATCCGAGATTCAGGAAGATAATCGAGGGCCCGTCGAGCCCGTAAAATGCCTCGTATCCGGCCGACAACTCCGGATTGAAACGGTGGCTAATCAGAAAGTACCAGAGTCCCGGCTCGACCATCCGTGTCGTCGGCACGTTAACGACCTTCCATCCGGCGAATGGACTCACCATTCTCGCTGAGGTCGATTGCTTCATCGCCTCGATGTCGGCTTCTGCCAGTGCCTCGATCCATTTTTCAATCGTCTCGACCTCCAGTTCCGACAATCTTTCCCCCGTGAACGGCATGGGGGCGCCGACGATGTCTTCGTGCCCCTTCACCTTCATTACGAGGTAGCTGCTATCCGGATTTCCCGGAGCGATGATCCTTAAATCGGGACGTTCCATACTCGGTTCGTCGACCGTATGGCCGACGAACGACTCGCGCTCGAGGCTCATACCCATCTGAGCATCCGAGCCCGCATGGCATCCCACGAGTGCGCAGCTCTGCGAAAAAATAGAGGCGACCTGTTCCTGGAGCTCTTCGAGGTTCTGCGCTTTCAGCGCAGATACGTCGAAAGCGGACACGAGCATGGCAGCCCCCAGCAGCAACACCGGACGTTGGAACACCGTACGTCTCCTGCGAGCACCGGCGTGCGCGATCGACCTTCTCATCAATTCTCTTCGATCTTCAGCGAAAAATTGGGGTCCGCTCGAAAGACTTGCGTGAAGGTACCGAGGGCCAGTTCGGTTCCTGCTTGAAGGTCCCGGTCTACCTGAACCGAGAATCCTTCTCTGCCTTCGACGTCATCGTAGCCCTCATCGGAAAAATATCGGCGAGCTCGATCCTTCTCTTCGTCGTTTAGAGACGTAAACGGGAGGTCGAGCACCAACGGGCCATTTTTAGAGCCGATGAACTGGCAGAAATTACCCGTGTGCGCGTCGACGAATATGACGAAAGCGTGCGCCTCGTTCCGGGCCATCAGATTGCGAAGCGAATCGGAGATGGCCTCTTCGTTCGGGACGCGAAGCGCTTCGGAAACGCTGAGCTGAACGGAGGCAGCGTGGTTTGACACCGTGTTCGTCACGACACCGGATCGGGAGCGTCGCAGCGCCCGAGCAGCCGCAGCAAGCCGGTCGGCTGCAGAATTGACGAGCATTTCCGCGTGTCGGGCGTTCTCTCCGAGGAGGGCGTCCTGCGCGCGCGCGAGGTCTCTTATTGCCGCAAGACTATTATCGAACGGACCCTGTTCAGGGTCTTCGGCTGCATCGTCATCCGTGGCGCGCCCCATGGCGGCCAACGCTTCGCTCAGGCGATCCAGGCCGATTTCGGGGTCCTCGTTTAGGGCCATGGCGCGAACGGCGTCGCAGATGACGACGATGATACCGGCGATCCCACCGGCCGGATGAGTTGCTGACATGAAACCCCGCTTAAAGTGATCTCCAGGATGGCCGTCCCTGGGCGTCGTCTCTCCAGTCAGTCCACGCCGTTGGTGGAACCGGCACGTTCGGATATCTGCGTCAGAGGGATGATGGCCTGAAGTTCTTCCATGACGACGATCAGATCGTCAATGAATTTCCCGTTCTCACTGGTGAATCGGACCTGGCGCCTGGACTGATCGAGCACGGCTCCTGCCGCTCGAACGTCGACCTCAAGTCCTTCTTTGAAATACAGGCGATACGTCTTTAGCTCAGGCATGGTCTACCTCGAATAAATGGTACAGTTTGGCGTAATGCGCTTCCAGGTAGAAAGAAATGCTGAATTACGCATGCACCATTGAGTGAATGAAGACGCCAACCTCAGATCGCTGCTCAAGCAAGAAAGCGACGACGTCGTCGGCCTGCACCTGGAGCTGTCTTGCGAGCGCGTAGAGGGCGGCGGGTGGTGAAAACGCTTGGTCGTCCGCACCCTTGGTCGAGAAGAAGTGCTCCGTTGCCGCGGACGAAATCGAGAGTGTGAGCGCCAGCACGCGAATTTCGAACTCCGCCACGTGGCCCGGAGTTAGGTAGTTCCGAATGACGGTAGAGGCATCCGCAGGTAAGTGCCAGTTTTCAGCCGTGCGTGCTGCGAGCTCCGTGTGATCGGTCCCGAACGTGATTTGCTCGGACGTCACGGTCGGGGGCTTTCCGCGCTCGGTCGAAAACCACAACGCCTCATAATCGTTCGGGCGGTTGTACAACAAGACGAGCCGTCCGACGGTGTAGATCAACCCGGTCGTAAAGGCGAACCCACGCCGGCTGAGATCGAGGTACTGAGCAAGCTTTTTGTTGTAGCTCGCCGTACCAAGGCTCATTTCCATTATTCGGCCGAAAATGTCGATCTGGGCCTCGGATTCGAAGATGTCTGCGAGCTTCATCATTCCGGCCGTAAGCACGATGTCACACACTTCTTCGAAGCCCAGAAGGAGACATGCTTTCTCCACCTCGGCCACGCGCGTCCGCATTCCGTAGTAGGCGGAGTTGATCCGGCGCAGTACGGAAGCGCCAATGACCGGATCGGAGTTGACGATTTCTACGAGACGGGGCGTATCGGGCGCATCCGTCGTTTCGGCGAGAAGTTTGGATACCTCGGCCACGGTTCTCGGCAAAGGCGGGAAGCGAATCTCGAAATTCGGCTTCCATTCCTGCCGTGTGTCAGGACTAATCTTGTCAAAGTCATCCATGCCGTGAACAGATGCGAGTCCATTACAAATAGTACACTGACTGAGTACATGCACCTTTAGGTCGCCGCCTACGAGGTAATATATCAGTGCGCATGCGCTTATACTAGTTTGGCTCGAGCGCCCGAGTCCCCGCGTACGCGTCCGGGAGTGGGCTCACGCAAGCCTCCTCCAGACCCGCGCTTCGATGGACGACTCTCCGCAAGGGTCGCGCCGATCGGCGCCTCACGAGAATAGATCGACCTGCCCCCCGGCAAGCCGCCTGAAGTGCGACGTGGAGAGTAGTGGATAATGGTCGTTTAACCCCAACTTTCGGCAGCTCATGGCGAAGAGATTAGAAATCGTGTCGGCCCACTCGCCTTCACCCCGCATCCTCAGTCCGAATCGACTGTCGGTCAGGCGTTGTCCGCGTAGATCGGTGAGCCGATTGATGATTCGCTGTGCGCGATCAGGATAGATACGCTGGATCCAATCCAGAAAAAGCTCTTTGACGGGACCAGGCAAACGAACGATGATGTAGCTGGCATTGGTCGCGCCGTGCTCGGCGGCCGCCTTCAAGATGGAGGGGATCTCCTCGTCGGTAAGTCCCGGTATGACAGGAGCCACGTTGACCGACACCGGAACGCCCCGAGCCGACAGCTCCCGGAGCGCTCGTAGCCTTCCCTCCGGCCGCGACGTGCGCGGTTCCATCACGCCCACCAAATCCGGACGCAACGTCGTGATCGAGAGCGTCACACGAACGAGATCCAACCTTGCCATCTCCTCCAAGAGGTCGACGTCTCTCGTGACGAGATGGTTTTTGGTGATTATCACGACGGGGTTTCGATGCCTTAGAAATACCTCAAGGCATCGACGGGTAAGCGCGAGCCGGCGCTCGAGCGGCTGATAAGGGTCCGTATTTCCCGAGAGCGCCACGACCTGCGGCTCCCACGATTGCTTCTGGAAGGCATGCGCCAGAAATTCGGGTGCATCCTCCTTTACGAGAATACGCGTCTCAAAATCGAGCCCGGCCGAGAAACCCAAAAATTCATGTGACGGTCGCGCATAACAATAGATGCACCCATGCTCACACCCACGATACGGATTGATGCTGAAGGTAAAACCCGTATCCGGGCTATCATTCCGTGCCAGCACCGACTTCGTCCGATCGAAAAAGTACTGCGTCTCGACCTGCCTGAGCTCGTCGTCGTCGAGCGAGCTCGGATCCTCCTCCAGGTGCAGTCGATCGAAGCGATTCGCAGGATTCAGTCTCGCGCCGCGTCCTCGCCGGGCGGGCATATCCAGGTAATGGTCTGGGTCCATCGGTCGTTGAGCGTCATTCGTGCCGCATTATGTGTGATCCGTCAAGGGATAGGACGGATGGGAATATACGGAAGGCCTGTCACATATATGTTAAACATACGTGTGATTTGGATGTCCGTAATAAGAAACGCGGCCTCACGATCGTAAGGCATGCGGCGCCAGCCGCGCTGCATGTCGAAGCATGTCTTTCCAGGGATCTTTCTTCCGGCCGATACGCCGAAATAGATTGCGTATCGTGTACCTCCGTGGAGTGGCGTCCGCCAATTCCTCCCACTCGATCGGGGTCGCGATCGGCGCCCCATCGAGCGCTCGGAGGGCGTACGGCGTGACCGCCGTCTGCGCGTAGGCGATGCGCATGACGTCGAGATAGATTCGGCCTCGACGCTTATCCTTTCGCTGCTCCGTCGTGACCTCTTCAGGATAGCGCTCTACGAGATTGTCGGCGAGGCGTCGAGCATAGCCGCGCACCACGTCGAAATCATAGTCTCGGCGGATGGGCGCCCGAACGTGGACGCCGGAGGAGCCCGTAGTCATGATGAACGCGGTGTGGCCATGCTCCTCGAGGATCTCTCGCACGTACTGCGCGGCTCTGCGAACCGCGGCAAAATCCTCTCCGGGAGGGTCGAGGTCGAATACGATCTGATCGGGGTATTGAGCCTTGTCGACGCGGCTCAGCCATACGTGCGGCGTGATGGTGTTTTGATTCGCGAGATAAACGAGCGTCGCTGCGTGATTGCAGACGGCGTGAACGATCTCCCCGCCCTCTTTTTCGACGGTGACCCGATCGATCCAATCCGGAAAGTATTCGGGGGCTTCCTGTTGATAAAATCCGTCCGTTGCGATGCCGTTCGGATACCTCCGCATGGTGAGCGGACGATTCTTCATGTAGGGCACCATCGTGTCGGCGATACGCCGGTAGTATTCGACCACGTCTCCCTTCGTGATCCCGTCAGCCGGGAACATCACTTTGTCGAGACTCGACGTCTTGATCGTGTACTTCTCTACGCGAAGCTCGGGCATGCGTCGGTTTCGCTCCGTCAGATCACGACGACTTTTCGTCTTCCTGGATTTGCTCGCGGATCTCTTCGAGACTTGCTCCGCTCTTGACGGAATTGGGCTCGGAATTGACGGGGTTTCGCCGAGCATCAGCCTCCTCGTCCTTCATTTTGATCAGGAGCCACTGATCGTCCCCCCTGTCCTTCATCTTGACGAGGGCGTACCCGCCCTTCAGCTTCTGACCCTCGAGCCAGACTTCGACGTGACCGGCGTCGATCGACTCGCGCATCGTAAGGGGTTCGTCCTTCTCTTCCATGAGATTACGATACGTGCCGCGGTCCCAGACGAGCACCGTTCCTGCCCCGTACATTCCCTCCGGGATGACGCCCTCAAAATCGGCATAGTCCAGAGGGTGGTCTTCGACATGAATCGCCAGTCGTTTGTCGTTCGGATCGGTTGAGGGTCCCTTGGGAACGGCCCAGGATGCGAGGGCACCGTCCACCTCCAAGCGGAAGTCGTAATGGAGATTGCGCGCGTCGTGCTTCTGGACGACGAAAATAGGATCTCCCCCACGCCTATTCTTGCCCCCCGATGGCTCCGGCGTCTTACTGAGATCACGCTTGGAGCGATATTCTTTCAGTCTGTCGTCGGACGCCATCGACGCCGAGCCTCTCTGTTGCGGACCAGCGAATTGTCGTAGCGAGTGGTACGCGCGCTTCGGCTGAGGGTTTGTGGGACTCGACGTCGGGGCGCACGCCGTCACCTCAAGGTTGCAATTACACGTGTCATGCCGTGCCGGGCGTCGTCGTAGGCGCTGCCGGATTTACATTTTCAATCTCTGAACGGCAGGAGCATCGTAGTGCTGGTCGATCAGCCGAACGACCGACCATCCGGTCAATCCCAGGATCCCACGATCTCGTTGATCGTCGACTTCACGTGTCCCAAATCTGAGGGGAGCCGAAGCCGCGCGGCGAACCCCTCGGATCGGACATCCTCGGCCTGCTCGCCCGAATGGTCGACCGTCGTCGCGATGACGGGAACGTACTGTCCGCCCGGCATTTTTCGGACGGCTCGTAAGATTCCGGAGCCATGATGCCGATTGGGGAGCTCGTACGAGGCGAGAATACACGCGTACCGGTAGTCCTTCATAAGAAGGAGAGCAAGTGCACCGGAGGACGTCAGATCGATCAGATATGAGTCCGCCAGCACGACGGCCAGCCGTTTCTGTAGATTGGTGTCTCGTTCGATTACGAGTACTCTCGGCTTGACGACTGAAGACGTGCTTTGTGCCATTAATTACCTCAAGAACACATACCGGGCACATCTTGTATCGGCAGACCTCCCTATTTTTTTAAGTACTTCCTGCTACGGTTGCTTGAGGAGAGGCACTGCTTCTCGTCGCATCTCGCAAAGTCGTCAATCGGTCCCACTCGGCCACATATTCAGCGAGATGAGATTTACCCTCCCTCGCGCTTTCCTTTTCGAGCATTTCCCGCACCTGAGCTTGCTCGACTCGATATTGATCGGAGGTGAATTTGCCGGCGAAGTGAGCGACCCGCAGCCAGAGGAGGTACGTCGTGACGGCATCGCATTCGTTATAGTCGACGATTCGCTTTCGTTCTCCGTCAAGCCACAAGCGAGCTACGTCGCCACCATCCAACCCCAGCTTGCCCGGGATGCCGGAAAGCGTCGCCATCTCGTGCAGCGACGGCGTACTCTTTCCCCATCCTCCCAGAATTCGCATCAGGTCGATGTTCCATTCGGATTCCCGAGCGAAGTAGTCGACACCCTCCCATGGCTTGTCCGGACGTCGGCAGAATCGTTCGGCCGCGATACCGTTAACGATCGCTCGCTGAATCAAAATCTTGAGGTCGGCGTCGTTTGAGTTGTATCCGACGAGCTGGGGGCAACGATCTCCAAGCGCTTCCAGATATCGAGCGAGTATATGGCCTTCAGCGACTTGCGCCGGGTCGCCCGGATCTCGTGGAAGGGACAACAGATCGAGCGTCACGCCGGATGCGGACGCCTTACGGCGAACGACGGCGACGGACACGATCCGACACATCACCGTCTTGAGGAACGGCTTTGGCACGTCGGGGGTGGCTCCACCGTTCTTCCACATCACGGTCATGACCTCTTCGTCCGTCAACTCGTCGTCAACGTCATAGAGCATCTGGCCCGCTTTCACGTCCGGCACCCATTCGACGTCGTAGGCCCAAACGTTGTCCTTTACGGTCTTGAACATGATCTCACATCGCTACGTGTTGCGGACACAGCCTCATCCGGATGCAAAATGATGCCGACCAGTGACATCCTGTATGTCATACCGCGGCCTGTTCGTGTTCCCCTTCGTGCAGCACCATTTGTCAAAACAATGCGAGTTGATTCTCGCGCGAGGGTCCATGGACGAACCAAAACCCGCATTCCGCAGCCTCGCCCGTCACCAGTGTCCAGTATTTGGCGTAGTCCTGAATCTGTGGCGTATACCGACGACGCAGGCGTTCAAGTTCGGCCTCCGTCGTCGCCAGATCGGTCTTGTAATCGACGATACGCCACCGATCGTCCTCTTTATATATCAAGTCTATGATCCCGCGCACGGCGTAGATCGATTCTTCGCGGTGTTCTGAGGCGCAGAGGGGCACCTCGGTGAACACTCTTTTCGACTTGCGAACGTCCCTCAAGAGCGTGGACGTTTGAAAGCGCTGCAATGCTCCGAGCGCGTCAGCGGCAAGAGAATCCGTCAATCCGGCATCCATCGTGAGGCCCCGAACGTACGTCTCAAGGTCGGCCGGAAGCCGGCCCGAAACCGCCTCCTCAAAAAGCTGGTGGATGATTACGCCGTAGTCCCGGCCACGACCTCCTCGATCAGCAGGAGCGAATTCAGCCTCGGCATCCACGCCCGAAACGGTACGAACGGAATGCGTTGCTTCCTTCGACTGCGCCACGCGTACGGCTGCCGCATGTCTCATATGGCCGAACGTCGATTCCTCGTCGCGGGTCGACGCCTTCTCCGCCGGTCGGAAGACGGGGAGCTCGGGCACGTCCGAGAGAAACTGGTATAGCGGCGACCAGGGGCCGCTCTCAGGCCTTTCCTCATACGTCGATACGACCAGGAGATCTCTAGCCCGAGTCGCGGCCACGTAGAGCAGGCGCACCTCCTCCGCGGCAGCGAAACGTTCTTCTTCGTCGCGATCATTCTCCCATCCTTCGGGCTGAGCAACGACCTCAGAGCCGTTCTCGCCTTTCGGTTTGGTGACGATCATCGACAAATAGGCGCGATTCCCTGATCGAGCGACATGGCTACGTGGCTCCTGTTGATATGACGTATCGCGAGAATCCGCCAGAAATACGACGGGGGCCTGAAGGCCCTTCGCCTGATGAACGTTCATGATCCGAACGACGTCCTCACGGCCCATTTCCAATGTCATTCCCTCCACTTTGTAATCGCTATCGTCGATGAGCTCTCGCAAGTCTTCGACGATACGACCCCAATTCCATCCCCTGGCGGCGTGACTTCGAATGAGTGCAAGCAGCCTAATCAAACTTCCCGCTCTCGACGACGCGCCCCCATCCGGATGGACGGCCGAGAACGCAAGGAGCCCCAGTCGGTCCATTATTCGCTCGACCGCTGCCCCGGGCGGTAGGGACGTAAGGTCGCGTTTCGCCTCTTCAAGCTGTTCTATCGCTTGCTCGATGCGGGTGGAGAGATCATCGTTCAGGCTGCCGGGCGTGGGCGCGTGCATCGAAAAGCGACCTCCCGCCTGGCGGAAATCATAAAGATCGGCATCGGATAACCCTACGAGTGGGCCCCGAAGGTAGGCGACGAATCGCAGCGCGTTGTCCGATTCGTAGACGCTCTCGAGCATCGTTACGAGCGCACGAACCTCCTCCGCGTCTCCAAGGCGCCCGCCTCCGGCGACGTCAAAGGGGATGCCGGCGGCTTCCAGAACTCGGGCGAAAACCGGAAGCTGTGCCGTCGTTCGCGTCAGAATCAAGAAGTCGCCGGCGGAGACGGCCGGCCTGGTTGGTCCGTTTTCGCCGAAGAGACCCGACGGCGCCTCTCCCCTCAGTGCTGCCGAAATGAATCCGACGATCCGCTCAGCCTCACGAGCGGCGACGTCCGCACGTCTGTGGTACTTGATTCTCGGTATGCTGATCTTGCGAACACAATGCGGATCGATACCCGCCTCTCGGTACTCGAATAGGGGCTGAAATGGAGCTTGATACGGCTCGGAATCCACTGAAAAAATCGACGTGAACGATCTATTGATCCACGTGCACAAATTTCCCAGCGAGCGGAAGCTCGTATTCAGATTGACGACGTCGCCCCCCGTCTCTTTGATTCGCTCGGCGACGTGGCGGAAAGTCACCACGTCCGCCCGTCGAAACCTATAGATCGACTGCTTGTCGTCGCCGACGAGAAAAAGACTGCCCGGTCGAAGCGACAGCTTGCGCCAGTCTCGCTCTCTCAAGTCCGAACCGGCGAGGTAGAAAAGGATGTGGGCCTGAATGGGATCCGTATCCTGAAACTCGTCGACGAGAATCGTTTTGAAGCGCCGCTGAAAATACGCCCGAACGTCCGGATTCTCTCGCAGCATGTCGGACGCTCGCACGAGTAAGTCTTGAAAGGTCAGCATGGCCTCTTTCTGCCGACTGCGGTTGTAATACGACACCGCATCGTCGACGAAATCCGTTACGACACGGTACGCACATTCCCTCCAGAGGCGAAGCGCCGGCTCGACCACCGTCGCCTGAAATTGCGGCAGTGACTCATCACGGATCCCTTTCGCCGCCTTGCCGTCCGCCCAGCGATTCAGATAAACTTTGAGGGTGCCGTCGAACATGCGGAGCAACATGGCGGCATCCCGGTCCGACTCGATGCCGTGATTGTCGATGAAATGACGAGCGCGCCGTAACGCGGTCATGAGTCCATCCAGATCGTTTGTTCGCGCGGGAAGATGCGTCGTGACTTCGCTCACGAATGCCTTGACTTGAGGAACGAGCGACAAGAGGTCAGGCTTCAACGTCGCCGTTTTCCTCATGGGTAGATCGGCATCGGCACATCGGCGGCCGAAAAAGAAATAGAGGTCCTCCGCCGTAATGCCGTGTTCTTCGAGTTCTTCGAGACGGCTGTCGTCGGTTACGTATTTGGACTCTACGAATCGATCCCAAACCTGACGCCGGAGCACGATCTCGTCGCGTTCTTCCATCTCCGCAAAGTCCGGCGCCAGACCGGCCTCGAGGGGGCGTTCGCGAAGCAAGCGACCGCAGAAGGAGTGAATCGTACCGATGAAACACTGATCAATCGCTTCAATCGCCGCACGAAGACGAGCTGCCTCTTTTTCCGTCGTTTCGGCATCTCCTTCTTGTCGCAACCGCAGGTAGAAGCGACCTCGCATCTCGCCGGCGGCTTTTCGCGTGAACGTTATAGCCGCCATCCGATCGACCTGAGCCGTACCGGTTCGGATGGCCGCGACCATCCTTTCAATGAGCGCATACGTCTTCCCGGCTCCGGCTCCTGCCAGAACCATCACGTTGTCGTGCAGCTTACGAGTGATGAGGTCGCGAGCCGTCTGGTCACGGAGGTGCTTGGCGCCGGAATCCGTCGAGGTCACGTTTCGAGCATTCTGATCTTTCCTCATCGGATTCAAACTTCCATCCAGGCCGTGAGCGCGTCGTCGAATGGCCTCACGGCGTCCTCTTCGAAGATCTCATCCAACTCCTTCTTTCCTCTTCGCTCGGCCGCACAGATCGAATGGTAGTCACAAAACGTGCAGGCCTTGTTCTTTTGCACGTGAAGGAACGCGCCCCTTTCGACGAGCTCGAAGAGCGGCGCCAGCCGGCTGCCCAGGACGTCCCGAAGGGGAGGCGGCTCGCTGAGCCTGACGCCATGCTCCCGATCGCTCGTGAAGAAGTATCCGGAGCGGCGCGTTCGGTCATGGATGCCGGCGCGCTCGAGAAGTTCGTCGAGAACGTAAGCATAGAGCGCCCACTGCAGCCGCCGCCCTCCGGAGAGCATGTCGGCGTCGTCGAAGTCGTAGGTCGAGCCGCTCTTGTAATCCCAGACTTCGTAGCCGTCGTCCGCCTGGTCAATGCGGTCGATCGTCCCTCTCAACATGATCTCCACGCCGTCCCCGAGTTTGAGATGGACGGGATCGGGGACGGCTAGGCCGTCGGACTTGCCCATGCCGAAGCTCACTTCGAAGCCCACGGGTTTAACGGCTCGCCGCGATTCCTCCGTGAGAAAGATTTGTACGGCTCGCTCGAGGCGCTTGAGATCCACCACATAGCCGGCGCTGTGCTGCACGGGATTTCGATCACGATGTATGGCCACGGTCTCACGTAGAAGGTCTTCGATCTCATCGGCGTGCCGACGCGCGCTGACCGTCTCTTGGCGCGCGCTGACCCTCTCCATGAAGGTCTTCAGCACCTCGTG
>CAZMXY010000056.1:0-20798 GCA_964570345.1 uncultured Rhodothermales bacterium
TCTGCGGGACGAGCGCACCGAGACGTATTCGAACGAGCTGTTCCGGGCGCTAATCTTCCTGATGCTTGCCGGTGCGCTCATCCTATTGTATCGCCGCGAGCGAATTCCGGCTTGGATGATGCAAGCAGGGCTCGTACTGCTGGTCGTCGTCGACCTCTGGGGCGTCGGGCGACGCTATCTCAACGACGACGTCCTCGTTCCGGCCGCCGATTCCTCAGAGCGGATCGCGACGTACGACTTCGATCGATACCTCATCAAACAGCGCGAAAACCAAGGCGGGTACGGCCATTTTCGCGTCTTGTCGCTTGAATCCGGAAATCCTTTTACGAACGCGAGGCCGTCGTTTCACCACGAATCGCTGGGGGGGTATCACGGCGCCAAGCTGCGATTGTATCAGGATTACATCGACGAGCTTTTCGTCGATCCGTCGACGGGTGCGCCGAGCGACCGGGCCCTCGACTTGCTCGGCGCACGCTACGTCGTCGCGCGCGGTCCGCTTCCCGGAACGCAGCCCGTCTATCAAGGCGAGCAGACGCAGCTCTACGTCCTCGAGAATCCGGATGCCTTGCCGAGGGCCTTTCTCGTGGGCGAAGTCGAGGTCCTCGAGCGTGAGGACGACGTGCTGGAGCGATTGCGCAGCGCGGACGTCGATCTTCGCAGGACGGCCATCCTGAACGAGCCCGTCGGCGTCGAGGTGATGCCGATCGATTCGTCGAGCACGGCGGAGGTCGAGATGCACTCTTTCACGCCGCGTGCGATCGAATGGACGGTTCGTACCGACGCCCCGCGCATTCTCGTCGTGAACGAAATCTACTATCCGGCCGGCTGGAAGGCATACGTGGACGGCGAGGAGGTACCGATCTATCGCGCCGACTATCTGCTCCGCGCCGTGCCGGTACCGGCGGGAGAGCATCGCGTCGAGATGCGGTTCGAGCCGTCGAGCCATCGGATCGGCGTCTGGATCAGCGGCGTGTCCACCCTGTTCGTTTATGGCCTCACGCTCGTCCTCGTCGGACGCGGGTGGTACCGGAGGCGCCGGCGTCGAGCGGCCGACCACGCCAAAGAGGCGGACGTCGACGAAGCGTCGAGTTGAAAACACAGGCATGCGTCTTCCAGATAGTCCAGCCAGGAACGATTCGGCCGTCGACCACCACGGCTCGGCCGATCCGACGGAATCGGCCGGCCGCGTCCTGTTCGTTACGTACTACTTCCCGCCGTCCGGTGGGCCGGGCGTTCAGCGCAGCCTCAAGTTCACGAAATACCTTCCGGAGTTCGGCTGGCATCCCACGATCCTGACCGTTCGGCCGGAAAACGCCTCGTATCCGGATCTCGATCCGGATCTCGGCGACGAGATTCCGGCGTCCGTCGACGTCGAGCGAACGTCTGCGTGGGATCCGTATGCACTCTACGCCCGGATGCTCCATAAACAAAAACAAGACGTCGTCTCCGTCGGATTTCTCGGCGAAACGCAAATGAACGCGCGGCAGCGTACGGCCCGATGGATTCGCGCGAACGTATTCCTGCCCGACGCGCGCGTCGGCTGGGTGCCCTTCGCCGTCAAACGGGGCGACGACCTGCTTCGTCGTGGCCGGTTCGACGCCGTCATTACGACGGGACCGCCTCACTCCGCCCACCTCGTGGGAGCCGTACTGTCCTACCGATACCGCCTTCCGTGGCTGACGGATTTTCGAGATCCGTGGACCGAGATCGACTACTACGCCGACCTGCCGATGACGCCTCCGGCGCGGGCCGTCGACGCCCTGCTGGAGCGGTTCGTCCTGCGTCGCGCAACGACGGGAACGGTCGTCAGCGAGACCATCGGACGGCAACTGCAGCAGTCGGGGCCGCTGCCCATCGAGGTCATCCAGAACGGCTTCGATCCGGAGGATTTCGACGCCGTCCCGACTCGCGTGCCCACCGATCGATTCGTGCTCGTACACGCCGGAAACCTCAACGAGGCGCGCAATCCCCATGCGCTGTGGGAAGCGCTGGACGTTCTGCGAGCCGACGAGACGATGCCGGCGCTGCGCGTCGTACTCCTCGGGAACGTCGAGCCGGCAATTCTCACGGCGGCGGCACGACACGGACAGGAGGGGCGGATCGATACGATGCCGTACGTGCCGCACGCCGAAGCCGTGCGGCGGATGCGAAGCAGCACGATGCTCCTCCTGTCGATTAACCGCGTCAAAGGGGCCGAGGGCATCGCGACCGGCAAGGTCTACGAATACGTCGCCTCAGGTCGGCCCGTCCTGGGAATCGGCCCGGTCGGGGGTGACGCCGCGCGGGTACTTCACGAATCCGGCGCCGGAACGATGTACGATTTCGACGATGCCGAAGGCATTGCGGCCCATCTCCGCCGGACGTACGATACGTGGGAAGCGGGCATGCCGCTTGACGGAGCGCCGGCGGCGGCCGCGATGCGGTACAGCCGGCGAGAGCAGGCGGGACGTCTGGCCGAAATCCTATCTCGAATACGCACCGCTAAAAAAGGAGGGGATGACCGGCCGGAGTCGATCGCCTGACGTCGTCCGCCGCCCCGTTTCCGGCCCAAACCGTCACTACGAAAGCTTATTCATGCGGATCGCATCCGTCGTCGGCGCTCGCCCTCAATTCGTCAAGTCCGCGGTCGTGAGCCGCGAGCTGGCCAACGCCGGCATCGAGGAAACGATAATCCATACCGGACAGCATTACGACGAGGAGTTGAGCGCCGTCTTCTTCGACGAGCTCGGCATACCGGAGCCCGCCATCAATCTCGAGGTCGGTTCGGCGACGCATGCGCTTCAGACCGGGGACGTCATGATTCGGTTGGAGGCCTTCCTGTCGGCCGGCCGGCCCCCCGATTGCCTGCTCGTCTTCGGAGACACGAACACCACCCTCGGCGCGGCGCTCGTGGCGTCGAAGCTGAACGTGCCGCTCGCCCACGTCGAGGCGGGCCTTCGATCTTTCAATCGGACGATGCCCGAAGAAATTAACCGCATCGTGACGGATCGACTCTCGGCGCTGCTCTTCTGCCCGACCCGCACGGCCGTGGACAATCTGCTCGCGGAGGGCATCACCGAGGGCGTCCACCTGTCCGGGGACGTGATGCTCGACGCGACGATCCTCTTCGCCGATCTCGCCGACGAGCGAAGGGGCAAGGACGCGTACGCGCCGGGCGAGTATTACGTCGCGACCATCCACCGCGCGGAGAATACCGACGACGCCCAGCGCCTTGCTTCCATTTTCGAGGGCTTCGGCCGGATCGATGCGCCCGTCGTCCTCCCGCTTCATCCGCGTACGAGAGGCTGCCTCGGCGGAGTCGACGTGCCCGCGAACGTCGAGATCGTCGCACCGTTGGGCTACCTGTCGATGCTTTCGCTCGTCAAACGGGCGCGCGGCGTACTCACGGACTCGGGCGGCCTTCAAAAAGAGGCCGTCTGGCTCGGCGTGCCCTGCGTCACGCTTCGCGACGAGACCGAGTGGATCGAGACGACGGAGCGAGGGTGGAATCAGGTCGTCGGCGCCGATGCGGATCGTATTGCCGAAGCGGCCGCAACGCCGCCTCAACCGCCTCCGCCGATTTTCACCGAGCGCGGAGCGGCGAAGCGCATAGCCGCCGTCCTCGCGAATTCGTCGCATCCAGGTTGAAACGACTCCTCTTCATTTACCTCAAACCCAGCTCGTTCGTGCGTGAGGATATGGATCTCCTCGGCGACGCGGCCGAGGTGAGGGCGTTCCACTTTGACGGCGATGAAAAGCCCGGTCCGATCGACCTCGCCTCGACGTTCGCGCGACAGGTCATGTGGCTGCTCCGCGAGATGCGTCACTGCGACGTCGTCTACGGATGGTTCGCCGACTACCACATGGTGCTGCCGCTGCTCATCGCTCGACTTTTCCGCAAGCCCGTCGTTGTCGCCGTAGGCGGATTCGATGCGATCGCGCTACCTTCGCTGGGCTACGGCGTGTTTCTAAGTTCCTGGCGAGCGCCGCTGGCTCGCCTCGTTCTCTCTCAGGCCGACGTTTTGCTGCCCGTCTCGCCGTCGCTCGTCCATTCTACTAATACCTTCTCGGAATGGCCGCGCACCACCGAGCAGGGGATCCGCGTCTTCGCCCCCAGGTCGCGCGCCGACGTCCGCGTGACGCCGACGGGCTACGACCCGAAACGATGGCCGCTCGGACCGGCCGAACGGGGCCGTGTGGTCACGACGGTCGGCATGATCGATTCCGACCGCACTCTGCTGCGAAAGGGCATCGATCTGTTTTTCGACGCGGCGCGCCGGATGCCCGATACCGAGTTTCGCGTCGTCGGCATTCCCGATCCGGAGCGCGTGCGCGCACGATACGGCACGAGCCCGAACGTACGCTTGATTCCGCCGGTAGAACGGGATCGCCTCGTCGAGCATTATCACGAAACGTCCGTTTACGTGCAGCTTTCGCGCGCCGAGGGGCTTCCTAACGTCCTCTGCGAGGCCATGCTGTGCGGCTGCATCCCCGTCGGCAGTCAGGCCTTCGGCATTCCCGACGGCATAGGAGAGTGCGGATACGTGGTCGACGTGCCGAACGCCGACGAAATCGTCGACGCCGTTCGCCGCGCGCTGGAAGACGATCCGGCGCGGCGCACCGCGGCGAGGCGCCACGTCGCCGATCGATTTGGTCGAGAACGCCGGCGCGCTGCCCTGCTTTCTCTTCTCGACGAAGGTATTATGCTTATGACTGGATGAAAAGGGAGGCCGCGCCGCGGATGCTGCTCACGCGAACGGATGTAATCGGGTGAACGAACCGATGTAATCGGTTGAACAAACGGATGGCCAACCGCCACTACATTACCGCTACCAGAGTAATATGACCGCCGCCTTGAAGAAAGCCGTGCTCCGCTTCGGCGAAAAGCTGGGGTATCGGATCGAGAAAATTCCGAAAGCCTCCATGCCACGTCTATCTAGACGTCAAATCACCGATCTCGATAATCTGGTCAGGAGGTCGTCCCGAATTCCGGGCATGCTGTCACGCGAAGCGGGCAAGTTCCTCTACGCACTCTGTTACATGCAATCCGAACTTGGTGACGTTGTGGAGGTCGGATCATGGCAGGGTTACTCGACCTCCTTCCTGGGTCAAGCCGTCAAAGATTCCGGCAACGGCCGGCTCGTTGCCATTGATCATTTTCAAGGCAACCCTGGAAAGGAATCGTACTACGTCGTTAAGGACGATAGCCTCAGCGATTTAAAGGAGAACTTCCTTCGCAATATGAACGATGCAGCACTGACCGATCATATTACGCTGCTCGATATGCCGAACGACCGCGCGGCTGAAGAGCTATCGGCTAAACAGATCCGCTTTCTGTTCATAGATGGCGACCACACGCAAGAGGGCGTTCAAAAAGACATTGATTTATTCTTCCCCCTCCTGGTGCCCGGGGCCGTCGTCGTCTTTGATGATTTCACGGACGCCTTTCCCGGTCTCGTGAAGGCTCTCGACGGATTGCTGGGACAACGAGATTTCGATCGTGCATTTGCGTTCCACAAAACGCTCGTGTTAAAATGTCCGCGCGAACATTGAAGAGTGCGGTCGGGAGCGTCGGCCGACGCCATCCGCACTCAAACGTGGATGGATCCGGAGGATACGAGGGCTCCCACTCTTGATTTAAATTCAGCGTGGTCCATCCGCATGGGAATTCGAATGAGCCGACACTGCGCCTCCGCAAAGGCGCGTTCCAGTACGACGCGCCACCGTTCCGTCACTTCGCTAAGCGTGGTCACGGGCTCTTGGCCGCGCGCAAGTCGGTTGAAACGGTGCCAGCTCAAGTGATTGTTGAATTGGGAGAATTCCGTTTCGAGGACGGCGGTAGACATGCACGCGGCGCGTGCAGGATCGATGACGTCCGCGCGTACGTCGGAAATCGATTCCCTGGCGAGAATGGCGTACGATCGAAGCCGACCGGCCTTCGTGCTGATGCGGCCGTAGAGCGCCGCAGGCGACACGCGGCGGCGGACTTTCGATTTGCCGAAACGACCTCGGATCATCCAATGCATTCGATCCATCGCACCGCGCGAGCCCATCACTCGCCGACGAAGTGAATCGTCGTCCGCGAGGTTATACGCGTAGATTTTCGGGTACGCCAGACTCGGCCACACTCGGCCGTTCGCGTCGACGGCGCAGATGTCATCGGCAACAAATCGATACCCTGCGTGAAGTCCGAGATGGAGTTCCAGAGACGTCTTGCCCACTCCGCCGGTCCCGCCGATCAGCAAAATCGCGTCATCGTCGGCCTGCAGGGCGGAGGCGTGAACGAGGGCCCGGTCGCGAAAGAAATACATCGCCGGAAAGAGCGCCAATTCGTGGAATACGACCCCCGACCGCTCTGCTCGCGACGTGAACTGTATGTCCGCAAGCCGTCGAGCGCCGCGCATGAGCGCGTGCGCACTGGTGTTTTCGTAGAAGCGGATTCGCCTTAGCTCTTGTCGCTCAAAGGAGAAACGCACTGAGGCCATCGTGAAGTGTGCCGTGAAGCCGTTCTCGTCTTCAACGTGCGAGTGCGGATTGTGCAGCGACGCGGGGAAGCGCTCGAGCGGAAGATGTTCGAAGATGAGCTCCGGTGCGCGATCGGAAGCGCAGACTGGATAGATTGAAAGCTCTTCTTCCAGTGTGCGACTTCCTTCCGAATCATCGAAATCCACACGCATCGCTTTTCCGAAAATTCGATAGGTTCTGGAGCGATTCGCGGCGGGGGAGAATCGATCTGCATCAGAATCAGGGAGCGGTTTCGCATCTGGAACACCCATACTCTGTTGGTGCGATTCCGTCTCTTCCCCGCGCCCACTAGAACGAGGTGTCATCTCACGATGGATTCGAAGAAAATAGCATCACCAGATTGGTCTTGGCCGCAAAGGGACTATCGGTCGTGAGCGGGAAGTTAGCCCCGACCATGGCTAAGATAGACACCTGTTTTTATGTCCGACGTACTCAGTAGCGAGAAAAATATAGATCGACCACTGTTCCGGGTGGTGAGGCAGAGCGGGCTGTATGCGCTTGGCAACCTCGCGGTGAAGGGAAGTGGACTTCTCCTGGCGCCTCTCTTCCTGAATCCCGCCTATCTGCCGGTCGACGATTACGGCTACTTCGCGCTCCTCAGCGTAAGCGCCCAAATCGGAATATTTATTATCGGACTGGGCCTTGGACAGGGGCTTTTGAAATACATGTCGATTCCGGAGCAGGAGCGAGACCGCCGTGCACTGCCTTTTACGGCCCTGGTGAGCACGGTCGCACTGGCGATTATCGCTGTGATCGTTCTCTGGATCGCCGCGGGGCCGTTGGCCGATATGCTGTTGGATTCCCGTAGCCGTGTCGGACTGATTCGACTACTTGCGGTTTATATCGCGCTTAAAGTCATCGGATCCATCCCTCTCACGATTATTCGGGTTCAGGAGAAGGCCCAATGGTACTCCGTGGCGATCGCGGGTGAGATGGTGTTCCTTGTGGCGTCGGCTTACTACTTTCTCGTCGTGTCTGGGGAGGGGCTTTACGGAATCATACTTGCGCTCGTCGTCTCGGCGAGTATCGGTGCGCTCGTATTAACAGCCGCGATGTTGCGGGACGTATCCTGGAGTCTACGCCTTCGTCTCGTGCCGTCGCTCGTTCGGTACGGAACGCCGTTGGTGCTGGCGGGTCTCGCGGGGTGGTTTCTAAATGCCGGTGATCGATATATACTCAAGTGGCTTTCGACCGCAGACGTCATCGCCGTCTACGAATGGTCGTCGCGGATCGCCGGCGCCCTCAATTTGCTCTTCGTGCAGAGTTTTCAGCTTGCATTTTCGGTAATCGGACTCAAGTCGATTGGAGCGGGGAGCACGGACCTTTATCGGAAAACCTTTCGACATTACGTGGTCTGGATCGGGTGGGGAGTAGTCGGCCTTTCTCTTCTCGCTTATGACGGGACCCTGCTCCTCGTCAACGTATTTGACGCCGATCCGGCCTATCTGGGCGTCGAACTCCTCGTGTTCCCGATCGCTCTGGGCTTCTCGTCGTACGGCCTGTACATTATTGTGAATAACGTTCTGTATGCGGTTGGACGGACCCGCACGATCGGCTTCAACGTGCTGGGCGCGGCTGTGTTGAACGCCGTGCTCAACATCCTGCTTATCCCGCATCTCGGCGGCATGGGAGCAGCTATTGCCACCTTTGTGGCATTTACATTTCTCGCGCTGGCGTCGACTTTTCTCGCTGAGAGGGAGATCTACGTCGGGTATCCATGGGGGCTCGTCCTGGCGGTTCTCGGACTTTGTCTGCTGTTGTTTTTTATTGGGCACCGCACGCTCGAGTGGTCGTTCGCACCGCGGCTTTTGACGCGCGTCGTACTCATCGCCATCTACCCGCTCGCCATCTGGTTCACCGGTGTCTATGGTCCGAAGGATCTGACGACGGGCTGGAAAGCGCTTCGGTCGAAGGAACGCCCGCGTGGTTGACAATCGGAAAGGGTGCCTCTATATTCGGCCAACTACGGGAGCGTCGTGCTCCCGTGCGTGCTCCCGCCCTCGCTTGGAGCACGCTCCGCTTAATCGAGTCCGCAGACGTCGAGCACCTTTATGGCAGAAGACTTTGGGCCCGCCCTGGGCATGATCGAAACCCGTGGCCTCGTCGGTGCGATTGAGGCGGCCGACGCCATGGTGAAGGCCGCGCGCGTTCGTCTCATGGGAAAGGAGAAAATCGGTGGCGGTTACGTAACCGTGATGGTTCGCGGCGACGTGGGTGCCGTAAAGGCTGCGACCGACGCCGGAGCAGCCGCGGCCGAGCGCGTGGGCGAGCTCGTCTCCGTTCACGTCATTCCGCGCCCGCACAGCGACGTTGAAGCGATTCTACCGACCGGAATCGAAGTCTGAATCGAGCGCGGCGCGTCGTTCGGCCCTTCATACTCTCCGGGTTCCGTATGCCTCTAGCCGATGAAACAGCGCTGGGGCTGCTCGAAACGCACGGCCTCGTGGCCGGCATCGAGGCGGCCGATGCGATGCTCAAGACGGCGGAAGTGCGTCTCGTCTCGATCGAACGGACCGTGCCGGCTCTCATCACGATCAAGATCGTCGGCGAGGTAGCCGCCGTTCAGGTTTCCGTCGAAGCCGGTCGATCGGCGGCCGAACGGATCGGCCGAGTCGTCTCAGCTCACGTCATTCCACGCCCCGCGGTCGAAGTGCGCGCCATGATGAAACTCGAGGCCGAGCCCGCGGAGCCCCGATCCGGGACGGGCGATAGCGCCCTTTCGCGCGGCCGCGCCCTTTCGCCCGGCCGCGCCCTTTCGCCCGGCGCGACCGGTGAGTCCTCCGGTGCGCGTCAGCCCGCCTCCGCACGTCAAGCCGGCACTGAGCCTGAAGCGCCCGGCGCCCGGTCGCCCGAAGACCGGGCCCTCGACGAATTGACCGTACCGGAGCTTCGCGCCATGGCACGCGAGCTTCCCGGCTTCCCGATTCGAGGGCGAGAGGTGGCTCGCGCTCGCAAGGCCGAGCTGATCGACCGCATCAGACGGTATCGATCGGGTTGAACAAACCTCGGGCCGCGTGCGTGCAAGTCCGTTATGAAACAGGATAGCTCCACACCGATCGGCTCGCTCCAGGGCTCGGCGCTCTGGGATTGGCTTCAGAGCCTATTCTCCAGGCGGGCCGTGCGTGAACGATTCGAAGATCCGCCGCGTCGTCGCGGCCTCGTGATCACCGCGGCCATACTCGTGTCGAGTCTGCTCTGGTTCACGTTCACGATGCGGGAGACGCACACGTCGATCCTCCAGTTGCCGACCGAAGTCGTGAACCTCCCCGAAGACCAGGCCCTTTCGCAGCTGCCACCCGAGACGGTACGCGTACAGGTGGTGGGGGACGGATGGTCGATTCTCCGCCTTCGCCTCCGGCCGACTACGATCCCCATCAATGCCGGAGAAGACGAGGTCAACATACTGAATGCCATCCCAGAGCTTCCCAAGAACGTCGACGTCCAGAGCGTCAGTCCGACCCGGTTCACATTGTGGAAGGAGCCGCGCATCATGCGCAGGCTTCCGATCCGGAACCTCGCCGAGATCGAAACGCCTCCCGCGCACGATATCGTGAGCCCACCGCTACTCATTCCGGACTCCGTGGACGTGACGGGTGCTGCTTCGGTCGTCGCGGAGCTCGAAGCTTGGCCCACCGATCGCGTCACGTTCGAAAACGTACGCGACACGCTCGACGTGCGTCTAGCCCTCTCCGACACGTTGGCCGGGCTGGTGCAAAAAAGCGTCGACGCCGTGAATCTCCGAGCGTTCTCCGAGCAGTTCACCGAGGGATCCCGGGAAATCGACGTATCCGTCCAGGGCCAGCCGTCCTCGCAAACCCTCGTCTCACTCGATCCCTCCGCGATACGGGTGAAATACCGCGTACTCGTCTCACAATACCAGGACGCGCAAGACGCGATGGATTTCTTCGCCACGGTCTCATACGACGACATCCGCCAGGACACCTCCGGTCGCATTGAGCCGGACCTCCATCTGCCCGACAGCATCGTGCTGCGCGACGTCGAATGGTTACCGCGGACGCTGGGCTACTACGAGCGTATTGACTGATCCTGCCAGTCCGTTTGGGCTGCGAGGGCCGATCCACTCATCGGCTTGCGATTCGAGCAGCCTTATTCGATCCCCGTAGGTCGCCCGCACCCGGTTCCTGGAGGAAATATTGCTTGAGCTGTTCGATCTCGAAATCTTTCTCCGCGTTGTCGAAACGCAAGACGTCGCGAAGAGAGATGACGCCGAGAAGCTGCTGGCCGTCGCTCACCGGGACGTGGCGGATGTGTTTCTGATCCATGAGCTGTAGCACCTCGTCTCGGGACGTATCGGACGCGACGACGATGACGTTGTGGGTCATTACGTCGCCGATTTTCGTCACTGCCGGGTCCAGACCCCTTGCGACGACGCGCTGAAGGAGATCTCGCTCGGTGAAGATGCCGGCAAGAGTCCCGTCCGAGGACAGGATCAGAATAGAGCCCACGTTATGCCGGCTCAGTATCTGGACCGCGTCACATACGGTAGCGTCCGCGGACGTGTAGATGACAACTCCCCCTCTGCGAATTAGATCGGATACGCGACGATGCATGGTGTGACCTCCAAACAATGGGCAACGGACCAGATTTCACAGACGGCCTTCACCGAAATCTCACAAAATTAGTGTATGCAAACGCTTGCAGTCCTGTTCCATTCGTCGTTGAAACCTGGCGTAGGAGCGCGTGTACATGAGCAGGCACGAAATAGGAAGGCATGGCCCAGCGTAAGATCCGATCGACCGACTCGAACCTCGTGGAGACGCCGCAGGGCCTGTTTACCGCGTCGGGCGTCTGGTTCGCTGCGACACGCGAGTCGCTCGAAAAGTACGCCGGAAACGTATTCGTCCACGAGCCCCTCGAAAAGCTCATCCAACGGTCCGAGGTCTGGCTGCGCTCGCCGGAAACATTCGCCGTTTGGCTCCTGCCGCTCGCGATGTTCGTGCTTCGGCCCGTGCCGGCGACACTTTCCGTCATCGCCGTCTACGTCGCGTGGAAGATTCTAGGCCCTTCCGTCGTGAGCCGCTCGTTCGAACGCGTCCTCGCCCTGGCTGAACCCGCCTGGGTGCAGGGCATCTTCTACGTCGGCATCCTCAGTTATTTTGCCGCTCTCGATCAGCTTGCCGTCGTCTGGATCGGACTCGCAGGATTCGTCGTCATTCGATGGCGACTCCTGTCCTGGGTCGTACGACCGCTCGTGCATCCCGTGCAGAAATCGCTCTACGGGCTGCCCGTCCCGGATCAGGTTCTCCGGGCGTTTATTTACCGTACCGCGCTCGCGTACCGAGAATCGATTCCGGAAATCGATCGCATGGAGCGGCACGTCGCCGACGTCCTGTGGAAAAGGAAGTGAGCACGATTCGCAGCGACGAAGGACGTGTTAAGACAGATAGGTCATGCAGCTAATGGTTCATGCAGATAACGACCCTTTATTTCGTACGTCATGGAGAAACGGATCATAATCGACGGCGCATCATGCAGGGGCGCCGCATCGACAGCTCGCTGAATCGTAGGGGCCGCATCCAGGCTGAGGCACTGGCCCGCCGGTTCGATAAGGTCCGATTCGACGCAGTCTATACGAGCGCCTTGAAACGGACCAAGGAGACGGCGAAGCCCATCCTGCAACAATGCCCCGGCGCATCGGTGCATCACGTGGACGACCTCGACGAGATGTGCTGGGGCATACACGAAGGCCGGCCGTGGTCGGATCAGCTTCAGACCATGATCGACGGCATGTACGCTCGATGGGACAGGGGCGAGTTCGACTACCGCGTGGAGCAGGGCGAATCGATTCTCGACGTTCAGGAACGGGCGCTGCGCGGCGTCGAGAACATCGTCGACAGGCACGCCGGAGAGACCGTTCTCGTCGTTACGCACGGCCGATTCTTACGGGTACTCCTCTCGACCATTCTCGACTTCGGTCTCGAGCGAATGAATGAGATCGACCACGCCAACACCGGCGTCAACGTCGTCACGTTCTGCGACGGAGCGTTCGCTTCAACGCTTCTAAACTGTACGGCCCATCTGGAGGTCGTGAATTCCGTCCTCGTAGAGTAGCGATTGCGGATTGACTCGTCTGAACCGTTCCATGGTAAGACAACAGGACATTCTTCTCTCCGACGAAGTCGTTTCCGAACCGGCGCGAGTGCGCGCGATTCTGTCGCGGCGCGTCGCGGAGTTGTTAGCAAGTGCGTCGGAAGACCTCCACGTCGCACGGCTGGTCGTGCCGGTTCCACCGATGGATCCGTTCGCCTGGCTCATGGAGCAGTCTGCGCTGCCTCGGATTTTCTGGAGCGGACGGGACGATCGGATGATGACGGCCGCCGTTGGGTCGGCAGATCGCTGCTTCGGCGGGCCGGACGCCGGCTTTCATACGCTCCGGGCGCAGCTCGACCGCATCATGCCGCACAGCGACACACGCGCGCGATATTTCGGCGGATTTCGTTTCGATCCGGATGCGGCGGTCGAGTCTGAGTGGGACGCGTTCGGCACGTTTACGTTTACTCTTCCTCGACTCGAGGTCGCGATGCGAGGAGATCATGCCGTACTCGCGTGCAACGTCATCCTGCCTCGAGACGCCGGTCGGCTTGAAGCGATCCGAGAATCGATTGAGGCGCTCTCGTTTCCATACGAAACTCCAGAAGATGAGCTGCCGCTTCCGATTTCGCGCGCGGACGCGCCCGATCGGGCGGGCTGGGAGCGCAGCGTCGACGGGGCGCTCGATGCCGTTCGACGAGAACGGTATCAGAAAATCGTCCTGGCCCGTCGAGCTGATTTTGGATTTGCCGAATCGGTCGACCCGTTCAGACTCCTGCGAAAGCTGCGAGCCGCGACGGCAAATTCATTTTACTTTGGATTTCAATATCGCGAAGGAGAGGCATTCGTCGGCGCGACGCCGGAACGATTGTTTCGAAGGTCAGGGCGTCGAATCTGGACGGAAGCCGTCGCCGGCACGCGCCCGCGCGGACTGAACGAAGAGGACGACAGGCGGCTCCTCCAGGATCTTCTCGAGAGTGAGAAGGATCAGCGGGAGCATGCATTCGTGCGCGACAGCATCCGCGAGAGCCTGGTGCCGCTATGCGATTCGTTCCACATCGATCCGGTCGCCTCCGAAATGAAGCTGTCACGAGGCTGGCATCTCGTTTCCCGCAGCCGCGGCATGCTGAAGGAGGGCGTACATGGCAGCGAGGTGATGGCGGCCCTGCATCCGACGCCCGCCGTCGGCGGATCTCCAACCGCGGCAGCGTTGAAGGCCATTCGCGACGTCGAGCCGTTCGATCGGGGATGGTACACCGGTCCGGTTGGTTGGATCGGTTCGCATGGAGCCGAATTCGCGGTGGCGCTGCGCTGTGGAATGGTTCGCGGCAAGCGTCTCTCTCTGTATTCCGGCGCGGGAATCGTCGAAGGGTCGGAACCCGACGCGGAATGGAACGAGATCGAGCAGAAAATCTCCGATTTCATTAAAGTCTTCGGGTTGGATTTTCGAGCGGATTGAGACGCGAATCGCGGTATCACGAGCACGTCCGGATGACGGAGGACACACTAGTCAGCTTTCACACATCTAACGTCAATCGTCTGTGGGCGGACCTGCTCGTCGACGAGCTCGTTCGTGCCGGCGTCCGGTTGTTCTGCCTTTCACCAGGCTCGCGGTGCACGCCGTTGACGACGGCCGTTGCCGCTCATCCGCATGCGCCGCACGTCGTGCATTTTGACGAGCGCGGATCGGCCTTCTTCGCGCTCGGATTCGCTCGCGCCACGGGCCGTCCTGCAGCCTGGATCACCACGTCCGGAACGGCCGTAGCAAACGGATTCCCGGCCGTCGTCGAGGCCGCCCTCGATGCCGTACCTCTCATCCTGTTAACGGCCGATCGGCCGCCTGAGCTGCGGGACGCGGGAGCCAATCAGACGATCGACCAGGTCAAGTTCTTCGGCGACTACGTCAGGTGGCAGTTCGACCTGCCTGCTCCGACCACGGACGTCGCACCGGAGACCGTGCTCACGACGGTCGACCAGGCCGTCTATCGCAGCCGGAGGATGCCCGGCGGGCCGGTCCAGCTCAACTGCATGTTTCGCGAACCGCTGGCCCCCGACGCCGACGGCGGCGATTATGGCGAGTATCTGTCGTCTCTGTCTCCGTGGATCGACGGCGCCAAACCGTACACGACGTACGTGCCCGCGCATCCCGTACCGTTCGCCGACGAGATCGACCGACTCGCGGCGGCACTCCGCGGCGTCGAGCGCGGTTTGATCGTAGCCGGCCGGCTCGCCTCGAAGGTGCAAGGGGATGCCGTTCGGTGGCTGGCCGAACGCCTCGGCTGGCCGCTCCTTCCGGATGCCGGCTCGCAGCTCCGTCTGGATGGGTCGGAGCCGCGCGGAAATGCGATTCCATTGTTCGATCTGATGCTCGTATCAGAGTCGTTTCGCTCGAGTCATGCTCCGGACGTCGTGCTCCAGCTCGGCGGACGGCCGACCTCGAAACGACTCGGCAGCTTTCTTGCTGATGCGCGTCCTGCGACCCTCGCCGTAATCCGTGAGTCGCCCACACGCCTTGACCCTCATCACCAGGTGACGTCGCACGTCGAAGCGGACGTCGTCTCTTTCTGTCGCGAGCTGGTGAAACGTGTCGACGACCAACGTCCGGACGATCAGGACAGAAGAGCCACGGAGGCCGGATCCGATTGGCTCCGGTCCTGGCGATCAACGTCCTCCAGAGTGGAGGAGGTCCTCAATGGATTTTTTGCCGGATCCGACGCGTTGAGTGAGCCGGCCATAGGACACATCGTCAGCACGACCGCAGATGAGGGTCTCTTCCTGGCGAACAGTATGCCGGTTCGAGACGTCGACTCCTACGGATCGACCGCCGGCAAAGCGCCCCTCGTCGCGTCGAATCGAGGAGCATCCGGCATCGATGGGACCGTGGCTTCAGCGGTCGGATTCGCGCGCGGACTGGGCGGACCCGTGACGCTCCTCATCGGCGACCTCGCCCTGCTGCACGACCTTAACAGCCTCGCTCTGGCGGCCGCGTCCACGCATCCACTCAAGATCGTCGTCGTAAACAATCACGGCGGCGGAATATTCTCGTTTCTTCCGATCGCGAGGCACACCGACGTGTTTGAGACGTATTTCGGCACGCCGCACCGGTACTCGTTCGAGCACGCGGCCGCGATGTTTTCGATTCCCTACGAGGCGCCGACGAACCTACCCCACCTAAGAGGCGCCCTCGAGATGAGTACGGCACAGACGAAGTTGATCGAAGTCACGACGGACCGCGAAGAAAACGTTCGCTTGCACCGAGACCTGGAGAAAATGATTGCGCGCGAGCTAGGGGGATAAAGGGCAACGCCCGCGCCATGAGGACTGATCGGACGTACGCGAGATCGTGAGATCGAATCTGCACTACGAAACGAGCGGAGACGCCGGCGCACCTGCCATTCTGTTTCTGCACGGTTTCATGGGCACGTCACTCGACTGGGGACAAATCGTCGATCCGATGAGTAGGGACTTTTACTGTGTGACGGTCGACCTTCCCGGCCACGGACAATCGGTCAATCTGGCGGATCCCGGCGCTTACGCAATTGAAGGCGCATGTTGCCTGCTCGAACGCGTACTGAGTGAGATCGACGTCGATAGCGCTCACGTCGTCGGCTATTCGATGGGGGGACGGCTGGCCCTCTATTTTGCCCGGCACTTCGCGGAACGGTGTCGAAACGTCGTATTGGAATCCGCCTCGCCCGGTCTGAAGACCGCGTCTCAGCGAGCGCAGCGAATCGAATCAGACGAAGCGCGTGCACGACGGCTCGAGACGGAAGATTACGGGCGGTTTCTCGAGGAATGGTACCGCCAGCCCCTCTTTTCCACCCTCGCTCGCCACGGCGATCTCCTCGATCAAATGATCGCGTCGAGAATGATCAACTCGCCCGACGAGCTGGCGCGCACGCTGCGCAAAATGGGCACCGGCGCGCAGCCCTCGCTCTGGAACGAACTGGAACGCGTTGAGGCGGCCGCGCTCGCCGTAGCCGGCGCCCTGGACGGTAAATTCGTAGAGATCGCAGAGCAGATGGCCTTGTTGAAGCCGACCATGCGCACGGCTATTATCTCGAATGCCGGCCATAACGTCCATGCCGAGCGTCCGACCGTTTTCAGGGACCTACTCAGGGACTTCCTCAAGAAACCATCCAAATAGAAACATGGCTGCCGTCGACTGGAAGAAGGCTGGATCGTACACCGACATTACCTATGTGAAGGGGGAGGGGATCGCCAAGATCACCATCAACCGCCCCGAAGTTCGTAACGCGTTCCGTCCGCTGACGGTCAAGGAAATGCGGCACGCGCTCAACGACGCCCGCGACGATCACGAAATCGGCGTCGTCATCCTCACCGGCGAGGGTAGGGAGGCATTCTGTGCGGGAGGCGACCAGAAGATCCGGGGTGATGCCGGTTACACGGAGGAGGGGACCGGCATCATGCGCCTGAACGTGCTGGATTTTCAGCGGGAGATGCGGACCTGCCCGAAGCCGATCATCGCGATGGTGGCCGGCTGGGCCGTGGGCGGCGGCCACGTCCTGCACGTCTTGTGCGACCTGACAATCGCGGCCGACAACGCCCGATTCATGCAGACAGGACCCCGGGTCGGATCGTTCGACGGCGGCTACGGCGCGTCCTACCTGGCCCGGATCGTCGGCCAAAAGAAAGCGCGCGAAATCTGGTATCTTTGTCGACCGTACGACGCCCGGCAGGCGCTCGAGATGGGGCTCGTCAACACGGTCGTACCTCTCGAGAATCTCGAAGAGGAAACGGTACGATGGTGCCGCGAAATCCTCCGCAACTCGCAGATGGCCATCCGCTGCCTCAAGGCCGCCCTCAACGCCGATTGCGACGGACAGGCCGGGCTGCAGGAGCTCGCCGGCAACGCAACGCTGCTGTTTTACATGACCGACGAAGGGCAGGAGGGACGCAATGCGTTCAACGAGCGCCGGGATCCGGATTTTTCGAAGTTCCCCTATCGACCGTAGCATGCCGTCGACGTCCTGGCGCGAGAGGGCCGCCGTCTGGGTTCTCGCCGCTCGTCCAAAAACGCTCTGGGCTGCCGTCGCACCCGTCGTGCTGGGGACGGCCATGGCCCTCGAAGCCGATGCTTTGCACGTCCGGTCCGCCCTGGCGGCCCTCGTCGCGGCGGTGCTCATTCAGATCGGGACGAATTATAGCAACGACTACCATGATTTCCTGAAGGGCGCAGATACGGCCGAGCGCAAGGGACCCGTACGGGTCACACAGGCCGGACTCATCGAGCCGGACGCCGTGCGCCGCGCCGCGCTCGTCGCGTTCGGTCTCGCCTTCCTTGCGGGCACGTATCTGATCTGGCGGGGTGGATGGGTGATTTTCGTCATCGGCGTCCTTTCAATTTTCTTCGGCATTCTCTACACCGCCGGGCGCTACTCGCTGGCTTATCTCGGTCTCGCCGATCTCTTCGTTTTCGTGTTCTTTGGTCCGGTCGCCGTCGCCGGCACGTATTTCGTCCAGGCGCTGGAATTCGCTCCGGACACGGTCGTTGCGGGCCTGGGGCCCGGGTTTCTGTCGATGGCCATCCTGCTCGTCAACAACGTACGCGACGTAAACGAAGACAGGGCGGCGGGAAAGAAGACGCTCGTCGTCCGAGCTGGCCGAAATTTCGGCGTCGAACTGTATCGAGCCTGCTTCCTCGGAGCCGGAGCGGCCGCGCTTCTCGTCACGACGTTGAATCCGGGGCACTGGTGGGCTCTTTGCGCTCTGATCGTCGTACCGATCGGCGTAATGAATACGCACAAGCTTCGCACGTCAACCGAGCCGGCCGTGCTGAATCCGCTTCTCGGGGCGACCGCGCGGATGCTCATAATTTACTGCCTGCTCTTCAGCATCGGCTGGAACCTCTGACCACGGCACCACTCCCCACAACCATCGGGCGTCCGATCTCGCACGGCGTCACCCACCGAACGCATGGCCGACATCCCCTGTCCCCTTCGCGAAGCAGCCGTGCACGCGCCCGAGCTGCCCGCCCTCGAGACGCGCGATCGTGACATGACGTTTCGAGAGCTGGATGCGTGGGTGGAGGGGACGTCGGCCCGCCTCGTCTCGGCCGGAGTCGGTAGGGGCGATCGCGTGGCCATGTGGATGGAGAATGATTGGAGGATGGTCGTGCTGATCCTCGCCGCGCTTCGGGGCGGGCTGGTCGCCTGCCCACTGAGCACGCGCCTGCCTTCCATCGACGCGGAGCTCGGACAAGTCGATGCCGGCCTGTTGATATCCGATCGCGACGGCGATCCGCCGGACGCCTTTCTCGGTCGCGCGTCGTCGAGCGCCGACGTCTACCATCCACCCACCCGACCCGCCACCGTCATTTTCACGTCCGGAACGTCCGGCCGGCCCAAAGCGGCGCTGCACACGTACGCGAATCATTACTATAGCGCGGAGGGATCGAACCAGAACATCCGCCTGGCGCCGGGCGATAGGTGGCTGCTATCACTTCCCCTGTATCACGTGGGCGGAATCGCCGTCATCTTTCGCTGCCTGCTCGGTCGAGCGGCCATAGCCCTTAGGCCCGATCGCCCGATCGACCAGGCCGTGTCCGGCGTCACGCACGTCTCGCTGGTCGCGACGCAGCTCCTTCGCCTCTTGCATTCAGAGCCGCCCCTCGACCGATTGAAGGCCGTGCTGCTGGGCGGTAGCGAAATACCGCGCGGCCTCATCGATTCGGCACTCGAGCGCCACTGGCCGATTCACACGAGCTACGGACTCACGGAGATGGCGTCGCAGGTCGCGACGACCGGGCCGGGAGCTACTCGGGCGGAATTATTGACCTCCGGTAGGATTCTGCCGCATCGCGAGCTGATGATTGCGTCCGGCGGCGAGATTCTGGTCCGCGGGCAGACGCGATTCGCCGGGTTCGTCGAGGGACCTGAATTGTTCGAGCCGTTCGACGCACACGGTTGGTACGCTACTCGTGACGTCGGCCGCCTTACGGAGGCCGGACTCCTCGAGGTCTTGGGGCGGGCGGACAACGTGTTCGTGTCGGGCGGAGAGAACGTTTCGCCGGAAGAAATCGAGACGGCGCTGACGTCGATCGAGGGAGTGGACCGGGCGGTCGTGGTCGCCGTACTCGACGACGAATTCGGCCGTCGGCCGGTCGCGTTCGTGGACGTGGGCGTCGCGGCTCTCGATCCGGGCCGAATCCGCGCCGAGCTCGAGAAGATCTTGCCTCGTTTCAAGATACCCGATAGGGTTTTTCCGTGGCCAAAACGAGACGCCGAGTCCGGTCTGAAGGTCGATCGCGCCTTCTTTCGGATGGAAGCGGAGCGGTTGACGGGCTGATTTCCGCGATGACCTCGTCCGGCACGAGTATTGTGCGTAGATAACAGTGTCGTACCTGCGAGAACGACCTTTTCTTCGAGCTCTAGTGACGACGCCTGGCAATAGGAGCACGGGTTTGAATTAGGAGCTCCGGCTTAAGACGAAGCGAAATTCGCCGAAAAACTCCTAACGATCCTGCAACTTCGGGAAACTCGACGCGAGGTGCCTCGTGAATGCAGACGGACCCAATAAGAACAGAAGTGTCGCGATGCCGTCGCTTGAATTTGCTATGCCTGGAAGCGCTATCAGCGTAGCCGGCCGTGAAGAAGACGAGCTGGAGTTGAAAGGAAAGCGGGTGAGGCTGACGCCCCTGCGCCTGAAAAACATTTACAAGCATTTCGAATGGAATAACGATCCGGAGCTGAATCGGCTCGACAGCGAGGTGCCGTACGAGAAAGAGTCGTTCGGCGACTTCAAGCAGCGATTCGAGCAGATGGTCTACCATCCGGTCCCGCAAAATCGGGACTTCGAGATCCTGACGACGGACGATACGCTCATCGGGCTCGCGTACGCCGTCGGGATCAGCGAGCACAACAAACATTGTACGGTCGGAATCACGATCGGTGATCGCGATTACTGGGGCGGCGGTTACGGCCGGGATGCCCTCGAGGTGATGCTCGACTACTGCTTCCGAACGCTCGGAATGCACAGAGTCAGTACCGAGACGTTCGAGTACAACGAGGCCTGGCGAAAACTCGTGCGCGACGCGGGCTTCCAGTGCGACGGTTCGGAGCGTGATTACCTTTACCGGGACGGCGAGTACTTCGACAAGGAGATCTACTCCATGCTCGCCGAGGAATACTTCGCCACGCGCAGCGGCAAGGCGGCGTAGAGTGCGATAGGCTTCATCGCACGAGGAGCATGGATTTCGTCAGGCGCTGCGATTCCGTGGCGAT
>CAZMXY010000057.1:0-4700 GCA_964570345.1 uncultured Rhodothermales bacterium
TTGGCGCGGGCGCCCTGGCCGTCGCGGGACTCATCGCATCGCCATCGCTCATCGCCGCGGCGGGCGCCGATGAACAACAGACTGAAGTCGTGCCTGTAAAGACCGAGCAGGTCGTACTCGAGGTGGAGGGCATGACCTGCGCTTCGTGCAACATTACGGTGAGGAGAGCGCTCACGAACATCGACGGCGTACAGGATGCCCGGGTGACCTTTGAGCCGCCCCAGGCGGTAGTAACCTACGATGCCGCAAAGGTATCCCTCGAAGCCCTTACCCGCGCGACGACGAATGTCGGCTATCCCTCGAAAGTCAAAGGTGCGATATGAGCGATCGGGATGAAACGTACGAACACAGCCGTGAACGCGACGGAAAAACACCCGGCGCCGACATGTACGATCTGGTCGTGGTCGGGGGTGGTTCGGCCGCCTTCGCCGCGGCCCTTAAGGTAAGCGAACTGGATCGACGGGCTGCCATCGTAAATGCCGGTCTAAGCGACGGCGGCCTGCCGATCGGCGGGACCTGCGTAAACGTGGGCTGCATCCCTTCCAAGACGATGATCCGCGCCGCCGAGGCAGTTCACCGCGCGCGAGCGACACCCTTCGACGGCGTGCGCGTGGCGGGCGACGTAACGGACTTCGGTGCCGTGACACGTCAGACGCAGGCCCTCGTCGACGAACTCCGCCAGAGCAAATATGTCGACGTGATCAGGGACGACCCTCGCGTTGAGGTCGTGAAAGGGCGGGCGCGCCTCGCTTCTACTGCGATAGTGGAGATCGACGGACGCACGCTGCACGCGGCCAACATCCTGATAGCTACCGGCGCCCGCACCCACGTGCCGGACATCCCCGGCATACGAAATGTCGACTACCTGACCAATGAGGAACTGTATCGGCTAGAGGAGCGGCCGATGCATCTGCTGGTGCTCGGGGGCCGTTATATCGCGCTCGAGAGCGCACAGGCGTTCGGCCGGCTGGGCAGCCGCGTGACCGTCCTCCAACGGTCGCCGCGTATCCTTCCGACAGAGGCCGCCGACCTCACCGACGCGCTCAGCGGATACTTGCGCGCCGAAGGCATCGATATCCGGACGGGCGTTACGACGAAAAGCGTCCGCCGCGAAGCTGGTGAGATCGTCGTGGACGTGCTGATCGACGGTGAACCGGAGACCGTCCGGGGCAGCCATCTCTTGCTGGCTACCGGGCGGCAGGCCAACACCGAGATGCTGAGCCTTGGCGCGCTCGGTATCGAGACGGACCGGCGGGGTTTCTTGAAGGTGGACGAATCCTTGCGAACGTCTGTCCCGACCGTCTTCGGCGCGGGCGACGTGCTTGGTGAGCATATGTTTGTCTACACCGCCGCCTACGAAGGCAGCCTGGCCGCGGAGAATGCCGTTCGGAATTATCATCTCAAGCGCGATTATTCGGCACTCCCGTGGGTAATCTTCACAGATCCGCAGGTCGCGGGTGTGGGACTCGACGAAAGACAGGCCGCCGAGGCGGGTGTCGATTTCGACGTGGCGAAGCTGCCGCTCGACCAGGTGCCGCGCAGCTTGGCGGCCCGGGACACACGCGGCTTTATCAAATTTATCCGAGACCGTGAGACGGACCGCCTCGTGGGGGCGCGCATTCTGGCGCCCGAGGGGGCGGAATTGTTGATGGAAGCGACGCTGGCCATCAAGCACGGCATCACCGTTCGAGAATTAACCGAGACGTTTCATCCCTACCTGACGCTTTCCGAGGGTATCAAAATCGCCGCGATCACCTTCAGTAAAGACGCGAAGAAGCTGTCCTGCTGCGCGGTTTGACGGCGTTATAAACCCCGCGTTTCTTAAGAAACGTCCTCAATTAACCTTCATTCTACCGTCACCCCTCTTTGACGGAGCTCTTCCGAGCCTACTCTACGTATGAAATTACAATGAAGCCGGAAACGTTGTAGTATGCTACAATGCGTAGGAGGTCATGAACAATGAAGATTTATCATCAGACCGAGATCGTTTATGGCTACCAAGCGCAAAGTGGAGGTCTTCACCGCCGGCTGCCCCGTTTGTGACGAGACCGTACAGATGGTCCAGCGCATCGCCTGTGATTCGTGCGAGGTAGAGGTACTGAACCTTTCGGACGTGCAGGCTGTCAGACGGGCCGAAGAGCTAGGCATCCGCAGCGTACCCGCCGTCGCCATCGACGGGGAGCTGGCGAGCTGCTGTGCCGGCCGCGGCGCCCGTGAAGAGGTGCTCCTGAACGCCGGAATCGGCCAACCACGTTAACACTGTTTGTTTCCCGGCCGCGCCGTGCCCGAGGCTGCTACAACGGATCTCTTTCCTCGAATAGCCCTTTACGGGCTGTTCTTGAACACGGTTTGGGAGTACGCGCAGCTCGGCTTGTTCTATGACTGCTGGACCCGGTGGAGGCCCTGGCAACGAGCGGCCGTGCCAGCCCTCTGCATTTTGGGCGACGTCGTCATCGTGCTCGTTGTGGTGGTGACAGCGGTGGCGGTGGCCGGTGGCCGTCACATCGTGCCGCCTGACGCGGTCGGCGTAGCGGTGCTCGTCGGCATAGGATTCGTACTTGGTATGGTGCTGGAGCGTGCGGCACTTGCGCTCCGCCTCTGGTCCTACCGGTTGGCGATGCCCACGCTGAGCGTGGCGGGACGACCGGTCGGCCTCCTACCCGTGCTGCAGATCACGCTGCTGCCGCCGCTGAGCCTGTGGCTCGCCCTATAGCCATCAGATCGGCTTTCGTGCCCCCGGCCGACAACGAAAGAACGCGAGGCGTCTCACTTAGCAGAAAGAGTGCCGCGCCTGCGCCGACCGCTGCCGCGAGATGGCCGCATGAGACCGGAGCGAGAGGTATGATCGGATCCTTATTTGTGGTAGCCGTTTTTCTAGCCGGTCTCGTTCTCGTACCCGAGACACGCGCACAGGGCGGACACGGCCCAGTTTTCGGCCTGGCCACCCCGACGCTGCCCCAAGGCGCCTGGAACGCGGATTTTACAGTGATGTCCGCAGCACGCGGCGGTCGCGCTTTCATGGTGCGCGAGACGATTCGCTACGGTCTCACGCCGGACGTCCAGCTCAACCTGTCTGTCCCGCAACGCATCGAGGGCACTGGGGCGCCACTACGCACCCGCATCGGCACGATGATGGGCGGCATGGGCGACGCCGAGCTCTCCGTCTTCTGGCGCCCGCACGTCCAATATCCCGGTGTGGGGAAACGCTTCGAGTCGACGGTGATCCTCGGCGGACTTTATCCGGTGACAGGCCAGCGAGGTGGCGTCGAGGTCGGGCCGGGCTTTCACGCGGCCACCGTGACCGGCTACGCCTCCCGGACGATCTACGCCTGGGGCGGTGGCGGTTATCAGCATTATTTCGAGAAGGACGGCGACCGGCCCGGCGATCTTCGCTACCTGAGTGCCGTCTTTGCCTGGCGCCCACCGATCTTCCAGGGCGACTATCCGAAGCCGGACTGGCGCCTCTTCATCGAGTCCCTGGCCGAGTTCGTCGGCCGTGATCGGACGAGCGGCGTAGAGGTGGAGGCCAGTGGCGGCGAGCGGATCTTTGTCGGCCCGACGGTGCTCGGACTCTACGGCAAGTGGGGTATCGGTGCCGGCGTGATCTTCCCCGTGTACCAGAACCAGCGTGACGCCCTGTCGAATGAGAACGCCCGCTACACCGTCAATCTCTCCTATTGGTTTTAGAAGGACCCTCGTTAGACGCGACGTTTGCCATGAAGCACCTACTGAAGAACGCATCCCGATTTACGACCGTCCTGGTCCTCTTCGCGGGGCTGGCGCTTGCTCCGGCGAGGGCCAACGCGCAACTGCTGGAGGTGAAACAGACCGTCTTCGGCATGGACTGCGCCCCGTGCGCCTACGGCCTCGAGAAGCGCTTGAAGAAATTCGATGGGGTCACCAAAGCGCGCGTGAGCCTCAACGAAGGCCTCGCTTCGACCGACCTGGCTAAGCATAGTCGCATCAAGCTCAGCATGATCCGAGAGGCCATCCGCGAGAGCGGCTTCTCGGCCGAGGACGCCGTGATCCGGGCCGCAGGTACGCTGAGGCAGGAGGGCAGCCGCTGGATCTTTGAGCTGCCCAGCGGCGAGCACTTCGTGGTCCAACAAACGAGAACGGACGAGCGCGCGAGCCAGGCCCTGAAGCCGGGCCGCGTCACGATCACCGGCCGCGTCGCCAAGGACGATCCGGACGAGCGCGGCGGCTACAGACTCGAACTCCTCACCGTCGGCACCTCCTGATCCTCCGACGCTCACGATAGGTGAGCGATCCCACCGCTCGGGCGCCATGCAAGCACCTACCACACAGAAAGACCAGCGCCTCAAGCAGAAGCTCGCCAGCTTCCTGGCCCTCTTCTCCTCGACGGGCACGCTCCTGTGCTGTGCGCTCCCGTCGGCCATCGCGGCCGTCGCCGGCGGGGCTGCCGTCGCGTCGTTCGTCTCGACGTTCCCGTGGCTGGTGTCGCTCTCCCAGCACAAGGAGTGGATCTTCCTCGCCGCCGGCCTGATGATCGTACTGAGCGGCCTGCTCGTTTACCGCCCGAAGGGGCGGGTCGCCTGCAGCCTCACGGGAGGACAGGGCTGTGACGTCGCCGGGCGCTTCACGAAGGTGATGTTCTGGCTGAGCGCCGCCATCTTCTGCGTCGGCGTGTTCTTCGCGTATGCGCTCGTACCGCTGCTGCGCCTGCTGGAAGGCTGATC
>CAZMXY010000057.1:4800-20710 GCA_964570345.1 uncultured Rhodothermales bacterium
CAGCGCATCCTGCTCACCCTCAAGGAAGGAGGGAAGGTGGATGAGGAGACGCTCCGCGAGGCCGTCACGAGCGCGGGCTTCTCGACGCGAAAAGTCGTCTTCAAGGGCGTTCAGGATTCTTCATCTTAACCAGTACGTGGGAGCACCATGATTATGACCAGAGGAGAAGTCGCCGATCGCTCGGGTGTGAACCGCGAGACGGTGCGCTACTACGAGCAGCGCGGCCTCATCCCGGCGCCGCCCCGCACGGGCGGCGACTACCGTACCTACGACGAGAGCTACGTCGAGCGCATCCGTTTCATTAAACGGGCCCAGGAGCTCGGTTTCTCGCTGAAGGAGGTCGAGGAGCTCCTGGCGCTTCGGCTTGACCCCAATGGCGACTGTGGCGACGTGCGTGCAAAGGCAACCGCCAAGTTGGAGGATGTGCGCGAGAAGATCCGCGATCTCCAGCAGATCGAGGCGGTGCTCGGGCGTCTGTCGACCACCTGTAGCGGTGAGGGACCCACGTGCGCCTGCCCGATTCTGGATGCGCTGGACGACGAGGAGGCCTTCGAGGATGCTACGAGCTAGGTCGCAGAAACTCGTGCGGGCCCGTCCAAGTGGCCCGTAACCGCGAGCCCGCGCGTGGCGTTGACGGAGCCACCGTCCGCGACGATCACCTCAATGGGCTCGACGTCCGAGGGGATCGATTGGAGCGTCTGCGCAATGCACGCCTCCTCACTGAGTGCGGGAATAATCACAGAAAACATGTTAATAGCGAAATCCCGTGGCCTCTTCGTTCGTGAAGGTGACCCCCAATCCCTCCGCGATTCGATTCACGAAGTTGAAGTAGCTCGTAATGAGATTGACGTCGAGGACGTCCCGATCGGAAAGGCCGACGTCCCGGAGTTGGTGGACGTGATCTTCCGTTACGGCTGAGGGCCGCCTGGTTAACAGCACGGCGTAATCGAGCATGGTTCGCTGCCGCGGCGTCAGGTCAGCCTCGCGATAATCGTCGATGACCGCCTGGAGGCGATCATCATCTTTCCAGTACGCCTTCAGGGCTTCGCCGTGATGGCGAACGCAATAGTCGCACCCATTCGTCGCCGAGACTACGACGGCGAGCAATTCGCGCTCGGCGCGTGAGAGGCCGGAGCGGCTGAACAGAAGTTGAAGGTACAGATCCATATGCGCCTGCATCGCGGCCGGGTGCAGGCTGTGCACGCGCATGACGTTGGAAAGCTTTGCCTCCGGAGCGGGTAATGGATTCGCAGACTTCCTTCAAGTCGCCGGTAGCGTCCGACGCGTCGATCACATCGATCCAGGCCATATGGGATCTTGCTGATTTTGTGGTGCACGAAGGGGGGCCTCTACCGGCATGCCGAGCGGGCGAGAATTTTGAAAGGTCAATGCGTGTAGATAGTGTTTTTTAGCGTGAGGGCCCCTGTGTCGCCGCTTGTGCGCTCAACGTTACGCTCTCGACCGCGCACGCCCGATGACGTTCCGCAGTAGCGACTGAAGGCGTCAGAGGGAGGCCTTGTGGATAATTCGGTGTAACGACAGACATGTCTCCGCTACCTACCAGCGAGTCCGGCCCCGGATTGCTTGCGGATCGACATCGGTCGGCTATGCGATCCTGTTCGGATGGTGTCGTTTGCCACCAAATAACCTGATATGACCATGAAGAATGTATTTCTCGTAATTCTGCCGATTCTCGTCGGAGGCCTGTCACTGCTTCCGGTACAGAAGGCGTGGTCTCAGGAGAAAGAAGCGTTTACTCAGGAACGTTTCGAGGCCCTGCAGACAGAGGGCGCGCTGATTCTTCTCGACGTATTCGCCGACTGGTGCCCGACCTGTGCCAAGCAGCAAGAAGTGCTCGGCGCATATCAGGAAGAGCATCCCGACGTTCCGCTTCACATCCTTGAGATCGATTTCGACGATCAGAAGGAATGGGTCAAGAAGTTCCGTGCGCCGCGGCAGTCTACGCTGATTCTCTACCGTGGGGACGAGCAGATCTGGTTCAACGTCGCCGCAACCAGCCGTGACGTGATCTTCGCCGCATTGAACGAGGCCGCAGCTAATCTATGAGTCTTGAGCTGACCTCCATCCCGCTAGCGCTCGTCGCCGGTATGCTGAGCATCCTCTCGCCGTGCGTGTGGCCGCTGGTACCGGTCGTGATGTCGTCTGCGGCCACGAGCGGGCGGGCGGGTCCCGTCATGCTGGGACTTGGACTGAGTGCTTCGTTTGCCCTCGCCGGCACCGTGCTTACGCTCTTCCTCGTTAGTACCGGTCTCGATCCCGAACTGATCCGGTACCTGGCGGCGGGCTTGTTGATCGCCTTCGCGGTTTTCCTGCTGGTCAAACCGTTAGGCGACTGGCTGACCGTTCGCCTGTCTTTGCTCACCGGGCGGTTTCAAATGGGCGGCCCCAGTGAAAGCGTTTCGGCCGCCGGTCAGTTCGGCGTCGGAGCGCTGTTGGGCCTCGTATGGCTACCTTGCGTTGGTCCGACGCTCGGCGCAGCGATCGGACTGGCCTCGCTCGGGCAGGACATGGGGCTCGCATTCGTCGTAATGCTCGCATTCGGAGTCGGTACGGCAGGCGTGCTGCTCGCGGCAGGTCTCACTTCCGGGACGCTGCTCGCGCGGTGGCGCCCCCGGCTGATGACGAAGTCGGAACGCGGGAAAAAGCTGCTGGGCTGGGCGCTCCTGGCACTCGGACTGCTCGTGATTACTGGAATCGACAAGGTATTGGAGGCGTTCGCCCTGGGTATTCTCCCCGAATGGGCGCTGTCGCTGTGATCATCGATCACGAAACGGTTCTGATTTCAGCCTTTCGCGCCGAGCGCGCGGTCGAGATTGTAGGCGGCGCTGATCAGGGCGAGGTGCGTGAAGGCCTGTGGGACCGTAATACGTTCACGGACGAGGACGGAATCGAAGAGGCAAGCGGCTTCACGATGCTCAAAGTCGACTTGACTCACTTCGACTCCCCGGAGGCCGAGCGACTCCGGCGGCAGTTCGACGTCGCGGGCGTGCCTACGCTCGTGCTGCTGGATGCATCCGGTCGAGAGGTGCGGGAAGAACGAACGGTCGGATTTGTACCGCCGGAGGTGATGCTGATGCGTATGCGCCGCGTAGCGAACGCGTCGATGCCGCACGTGCCCTTCTCTCCTTACCTGAGAATGACGGAGGCGTCTGCGATCAGAACGGGCGAATCATACACAGGTAGGTCGATGAACGTGTAGGTGGTACCGGAGCTCGACCACCTGTCGTCAGGAATATCGAACACCGTTCCTTCTCGCAGGTCCACGAATACCGGGTCGTCGAATCGTCCGTTCGGTGTGGTAAAATCGACGGCGACCTTCTCGTTTGAATTCGACGGAGTATCGTCGTCAAACCAGAGCGTCACCACCTGGCGTCCGCTACCCTCCTGCTCGTATCCAAACACCGTCAAGCTACGGTCCCCCTGGCCTTGCGCACTGTGTCGATACTGCGGGATACGATCGAGCGTGCGATCGAACACCGACGCCAGATTTTGCACGGCGTAGTAAGCGAGCTTCGGGCGGGCAACAGTCCTGTCCTCGTGAATGCGAAGAAGTCCCTTTCGGTTGATCTCATCCGGATACTTCATGTCGATGATGGCGAAATACGACGTCGGGATATCACGCCCCAGATCCCCCAACAACCGCCGAAGCGCCCACTTTGCCTGCGTAAGTTCGGTCCAGTCATAGTTCCTCAGCGCCTTCGTGAAGCGCCATTCCGACGGCGCCCCGTTCTCGCCCTGGCGGATCGTGATGTTGGGAGAGTACCCCTCCACCACGACACGCAACGCGTCGATGCGATCGTAGCTTGCATCGGGATTGCTCGAATACGGATGGTAGACCACTTCGTCGATCAGGCCCAGCTGATCGCGCGCCTGCGCGACCGCGAGTACGGAATCCGCGAATTCGACGCCGATACCGGCCAGCGCCATACCGAGGATCTTTGCCTCCGGCTGGACGGAGCGAATGACCTGGGCGCTGCGTATCAGTAGATCCGCATATACGGTCGCCGGATTCTTGCCGTTCGGCTCGTTCCAGATCTCCCACTCGTCGACGTAATCCTTGTAGCGATCGACCATGGCGCCTACCCACCGGTCCCATGCCTCGAGCGCTTCCTCCGTCCGCGGGATCCGCGCGCCGAGCAGGGTGCCGCCGCCATCCCGGTAGAGCGGATTGCCGTAGCTGACGTTCACCCACGGCTCGACGCCCTGCTGCGCCATGTCGACGATGATCTCATCGAGCCATCGCCAGTCGTAGACCCCTTTCTTCTGCTCGGTCTTTGCCCAGCCGGCCTGGATGCGCGCCTTTTTGACGCCCAGCGGACCGAGGTATTCCCTCCAGTTCTTATAGATCGAGTAGTCCCGATCCATCGTCTCGGCGCCGACCGACCAGTTAGAGGCTTCGATCTCGGAGGCATGCCGGGGTGTAATGTGGCCGATGAGCGGGTAGTCGATGTGCGTCGACGACTGGCCGACCGACGGCGCAGGCAGCGCCAGCGTGACCATGATCGTCAGGGCCGATAGGATTTTCATAGCTTGGTGGTCTCTGTAGTTATGGGAATCGTGCTCCGGCTTGCGTCCACGGTCAACCTCCCAGGACTTCTTCCCGGCGGTGCTGCTCCACGAGCGTCCGCGCGACCGGCGCCAGCTCTTCCTCCTGTTCCGTCGAGAGCGGGGCAAGAAACGGCGGGACGGGCCCCGTCTCGGCTATCCCTGCCAGCGCGGTCGCATGATGAAGCACGAGAGCGGGATTCCACGCGTCGCGCAGGTCTTCTAGCGGCATGAAAACCGATCGAATCTCCTCGGCCCGCCGGAAATCTCCGACCGTTCCCGCTTCGAACAGCGCACGGCTGAGATGCGGCTGGATGCAGCCCGATCCGGTCGTGAAGCCGGGAAGCTCCCAGTCGCGCATATGAATTACGGCCGGCCTCTCTCCGATGCCGCTGATGACAAGTTCGCGATCGACGCGATCGAGAAGCGCCTCTAAGTAGGTGTCCTGGCCGGGATCCTCCCGGACGACCGCGTACTTGATGCCCACGCAGACCTCTTCATCGACCAGGCGGCCGACGGCGTCGAGTCCGGCCTCCTTATCGGGACCGAAGTTGTCTTCCCCCTTCAGATACAGGAGGAGCCGCGTGGCGGCCGCCTCGGAAATCTCGCGCAGTCCACGCTCGAGTCCGGCCGTGCTTCTGGGATCGCCGCACGGCAGGGCCATCACGCAAGGAAAGTCGTGCCGGCGCAGTACCGCGGCTTGATCGATCGCGCGCCCGAACGCCGGACCGATGCTCGGTATCATCCAGAGCGCGTCGTCCCGCGCGGCCATCCACTCTACGAGGGCATCGTAGTCGGACAGCGTGACGTGGTACAAAAAAGCGTTGCCGCCGTAGAGGAATCGCGTGATACCGCCTTCGGCGATGTGATGTACGATTTTGTCGTTCTCCTCGAAGTCGATCGAGCGCCCGGCCTTCTCGTGCCGGGCGAGCGGAGGCACGGCAAACACCCCTCTTAGTTCATTCGGTTGGATGGGCTTCGTCCTCATAGTATTGCTCGTCTTGTGTCGAAAAGTCGGGTTCGAGCGCGTCGGCGGAGTGGCCCAGGCAGGCGGCGAGCTGACGCAGCTGTGCCTCGGAAGCCATGCTCAGGCTGTAGAGGCTCACGCCGTCGAGGTCGGCCCCGTCGATCGCGGCCAGTCGCTTGCTGATATCCTCCTGCGAACGGCAGTCCGGATAATGGAAAACGAATCCGCCATGGACCGGCACAGTCCGTTCGCGCCGCGGCGGGAGTCCCGCCAGGCGCGCTGCCATGTCGTCGAGGTCGTGCCCGAAAAAGGTCATCGTCACGGAATCCACCCTGCCTTGGAGATCTTCCCAACGAAGCGGTGTTTTCCCGCCGCAGAAGAGTTCGTCGGGGGCCAGGCGGAGGTTGAGGTGCATCGGGGCGATTCGCGCACGAAGGTCGTCGAGCAGTGACAGAAGTACCGCACGCCGCCCGACGAGAAGCGCATCGAGGACCTTTGCGCCCAATAAGGATTCGAGCGCCGGGCGAAGTGAGCCGGACGGCCGCTCCTGCATCGAATCGAAATACGAGGCCAGTACCTCGCGTGCGACCGCAGCGAACTCGTCGAGCGCAGGCCCGACGCGTTCGCGGCAGTGCCGGCAGGTACAGATCGACAGCAGCCAGGACGCCCATTCCGGCAGTGGAATGCCGGCCTTGTCGTGCAGGGAGCCGTGGGCATATCCCATGTAGCTCAGGGCTTCGAGATCCAGCCGGGTAAAGCCGGGCTGCTCGGCTATATCCTCGCAAAGTGCGCCGGCATAGGCCCGTACGTCCGGATGCGCCGGGCAGAGCCCATACGAATACCGGTCCCCGAACACATTCCGAATGCAGCACTCCGGAGCCTGCAGACCCAGGCGGTCGTTGTGCAGCAGCACGGTCCATGCACTCACTTCGAGTCCGCGCTTCCGACATGCCGCCACGAAGGGCGGCACCCGCGTCGCTTCGGGGGCGACCGCAGGATGAAACGGCAGGTCGCGGTATCTTTCCACGCGCGCAGGAAAGAACAATGCGCTCGGATCCTGTTCGTAGACGCGGCGCGAGCGCGGGAGCAGCATCCGCCCTCCGTGATAGGCCGATCCGATGCTGCAGGCGTCGAGGCCGCACGACTGAATCAGATCCACGGCCGCTTCCGGCTCCATGCCGACGACGTCCCACGCGTTCATCCAAATCGACCTCATCCGTACTCCTCCACTTCTCCGACCGGTTCGACTTTCTCCGCCGCTGCGCCGGAATCATCGTCCAAATGGCGAAAGATCTGGTGAAGCCCGACCGACACCGCGAGGCACAGTACGCCCACCACCGCGGACAGCACGCCGCTCAATTCCAGGATGGACGGTAAGCTCATGATGATGAAGAGCCCGCCGACGACGCCGAAGATGAACATGAACAACTGCACCAGCGCCCGCTTGAACTCGGGCTCTTCCGACACCTTCTCGTCGTCGCGCACCGGTGTCTCGAGGCGCTGGAAAAACCGGGCGACGCGCGTCTCGTAGGCCTTGTCGCGATGCTTCAGGAGACCCGAGAGCATCAGCACTGCCGTGCAGACCACGATTTCCGCCAGCGTCGCCACCGGCCACGAGATCTCGGGATGCGCGTTCAGCGTCAGTCCGAATCCAATTCCGACGACGACCGTCGCGATAGCTCCCCACGGACGCGGCTTGCGGTAGGCCACCCCGAAGAGCAGCGGAATCACCATGGGAATGGCGAAGAGGCCCGTAAACAGCTTGTTGGCCTCGAAGGCGCCGCCGAAGCCGCCTACGAAGAGCGCACCCATGACGATCGAGAGCGCCACGACGGCGGTGGCCGTACGCGCCACCAGCATCTGCTCCCGCTCTCCGGCCGACGGCTTCAGAAGGCGCTGATAGAGGTCTCTAGTAATGACGCCGGCCATGACGTTGTACTCCGAGCTGAGCGTCGACATCGTCGCGGCAAACATCGCAGCCAGCATCATGCCCATGATGCCCTCGGGCAAGACGTGGATGGCCATCGATACGTACGCCATCTCGCTGTTATCCAGCCCCGGGAGTGCGACGCTTGCAGCGATGGAGGGCAGAATGAAGATTCCGGTGAACACAAAAAAGAGGCCGGCCATGAGATACGCGGCCCGGCTCGCGGCCTTCTCGTCGCGTACGCTGTAGAAGCGTTGGATGAACGCCCAGTTGCCGTTGTACTTGACGGCGATCATCACGTAGTAGGCCAGAAGGAACAGAAACGTCCCGCGCTCCCCACTGAAGAATGTGAACTGCTCTGGAGCCGCCTCCATCATGTGCCCGAATCCACCGGCTGCTTTGATCGACAGCGGCACGATGATGATCGTGGTGAATATCAGGATGACGAACTGCACGACGTCGGTCACGACGACGGCCCAGAGCCCTCCGATGGCGGTGTAGATGAGGATGACCAGACCGGCGAGGACGATGGACGTCCTGATGTTGAGCGGCGTGGCCGCAGCGAGGAAAACCCCCATCGCGTAGAGACGGACCATGTTATCGAGCAGGCGGAATCCAAGTCCGCCCCACGAGAAGACCTGGCGCGTCACCGCATTGTACCTTGTCTCGAGAAACTCAACCGGGGTGACAATGCCCGCCCGCCGCCAGCGCTTCGCGAAGTAAAAGGCCGCGATGAGCGACGCCGGAACCGTGCACCAGAGCACGGTCACGGCGACGAGCCCATCCTCGTACGCGACGCCTGCATAGGCGATGAAGACGAACGTGCTGAACAGGCTCATGTAGTTGCTGACGCCGGCCGCCGCCCACGGAATCGACCCGCTGCCCGCCAGGTAGTCCTTGACGTTCTTGACGTAGCGACCGAAGAATACACCGATTCCCACTACGAGCAGCATGTAGACCGCCACGGCCAGGTAGTCGAGTGTTTCGAGCGTATTCATTTAGGAAGGCCGTCGCGGAGGTCCTACGATGATCCGCTCCGCCGGTCGTGCTAGCGGCTTACGGTTGCATCGAGCATCGCCGCATCCCTGCCGCCGTCGACGATGAGGTAGATGCCCGTTATCCAGGCGGATTCGTCCGATGCCAGGAACAGCGCCGCGTTAGCGATGTCGTCCGGCTTTCCGAGTCGGCCGAGTGGAAACGTCGAGAGGACGCGGCGGCGTGCCTCCTCGGGCTTTCGGAAGGAGTTGAAATAGGGTTCGGTACGGACCGATTCGATCTGCCCGGGGATGATGGCGTTGGCTCGAATGCCCGCGGACGCGTACTCCACGGCGAGAGATCGCGTCAGCGCGAGGAGACCGCCCTTGGCGACGGTGTAGGGAAACGACTCCTTGCTTCCCTTGAGCCCCTGCGTCGACCCGACCGTCACGATGCTTCCGTAGCCGGACGCCGCCAGGAGGTCGTGCGCGCTGCGGGCGCAGAGCCATGCCGAACGCAGATTCAGATCCATGCATTGCGCCCACTCTTCTTCTGTCGTGCTCAGGCTCGTGCTCCTGAAGGGCTTGCCGGCATTGCACACGAGGACGTCCAGCCGGCCGAACCGGTCGCCGATCGTTTCGATAAGTCGCTGCACGTCGCGTTCATTCGTTACGTCGGCCTCGACGGCGACGGCGCTGTCGCCGATACGATCCCGCGCCTCGCCGGCAAGATCCGCGTCGATCTCGGCAATGACGACCTCGGCGCCTTCGCGGACGAACCGTTCCGCGGTCGCATAGCCGATACCTCTGCCTGCCCCCGTAATGACGGCGACTTTTCCTTCGAGGCGGCCGGCCCGTCTTACGGCCCCATCCGCCCGAACGGTTGTCTCTTTCGTTCGCACTGCGTCTATCCCCGTGTGTACTGCGTCGTTACGTCGTGCACTGCACTGAGCGGAGCGGCGATCGCCCGCATACGTTCCAGGTCCACCTCCACGCCGAGCCCGGGTCCGTCGGGGACGACGAGGGCGCCGTCTTCGAAGCGCGATCGCTTGCGGACGACGTCCTCCGTGTAGAGGCGCGGCCCGACCGGATCGGACGCGTAGTCCAGCGTCGGTACGACGGCGCCGACATGCGCCTGGGCGGCCGTCGCGATGCTCATCTCCTGCGTCGTGCCGATCAGACACTCGATGTTGGACCCGCGAGCGATGGTGAAAAGCTCGAGCATGCCCTGAATGCCTCCGGCGACTGTGATCGAAATATTGAAAATGTCCACTGCGCGCGCCTTGACCAGCCGCAGCGCATACTCCGCGCTGCGCACGTGCTCGCTGACGGGATGATCGATCGATCGCCGAACCTCAGCAATGCTCTCGATATCGTCCCGATCGACCGGGCTCTCGACCGATTCGAACGGAAAGCGCTGCAGCCTGCGGTATGCCCGCATGAAGGCGGGCCGGGTAAACAGGCCGCTGCCGTCAAGCGACGTCAGCGTGAGATCGGTGCCGTATTCGCCCAGTATGACGTCGAGTAGCTCTTCATCGGCATCCACGTCTCTTCCGAAGTAGAATCGAAAAGCACGAAAACCCTGCTCCCATGCTTCGCCGACGAGGCGCCGCCGGTCGGCGACTTCTCCCCGACTTCGCATCCGAAAGATTGGATAGCACACGGGAAAGCGATCGCGTCGTCTCCCGCCGAGAAGGTCCGAGACGGAGATGCCAAGCAAGCGGGCCTTGAGATCGTGGGAGGCGATGCTGACGCCGGCCCGGACAAGACAGGCCTTGCCGTAGAACCGCGTGCCTGGGAAATTCTCTCGCATCAGATCCTCGATGCCGTTGAGGTTCATCACCTCGCGGCCGTTCAACAACGTGCGCAGCACCCGTTCGACATCCGTCACGTCCGGCATCATGGCCGGCATGTGCGACAGGTCCGACATCTCGCCCCATCCCAAAGTACCGTCCTCGGCCTCCAGGCGTACGACGGCGTGCTGGCTCGGCTCACCGGAGAGGCGAGGCGTCGTGACGGGAAACAGATGTACGTCTTTTATGCGCATGAGGCGAGTGGCGCGGCCTTTGGTTGCGTGTCGAACGATCCTGAAGATGCCGGGCCGGCGGCGACAGGAGGGCGAAGCGCGATGGACGCCGATAAATTCATCAACGGCCTTCTAGTTTTGAGCTGAGTAGCGACGCGCGGCATACAGCACCTTTCCGCGCTCGTCGACGTGGGTAAAGAGTATCGACGGCCGGCCCCCGGCAGCGCCCGATTCAACGGTAACCTCGAGGAAACCGCCAACAGGCACTTCCTGGATGTACGGCTGGTCGATAAGTGCGAGCGGATCGCTCGAGCTCGGATCGCCGGGCGCACGTCCCATTCGCGCGTTCTGGGATACGAGGGCGCCGGACGAAAATTCCTCCAGCCCGGAGGGGTGAATGGAGTGATATTGCCAGTGCCTGTCGCCGTTCAGCACAAATACCCGCGGACTCACCAGATCGTGCTCGGCAAGCCATTCGATGAATTCGGACCCTTCGGTACGAAAGCCTTCGGGATTCGCATGGTTGTCCCGCTTGCTCGCATCGTCGGGGCCGACAATGGGCGTCGGCGAGACGATGATCTTGAACTCGGCGTCGCTTTCGAGCAGCGTCCCTTTCAGCCACACCTTTTGATCGTCGCCCCAGAGCGTCTTGTCCGGACCGTCCGGCATCGAGTTCGGACTCCGGTAGTCCCGGCCTTCGAGGAACCATACTTGCAACAGGTCTCCGACGCGATGCGTGCGGTAGGTCCGCTGGCCGGAGGCATCCGGGTTCACGACCGGTACTTGTTCGCGGAAGGTGGCGAGACCGAGACGATGCGAAGGCTGCGCCTTGACGCGATCCGTCGTGTCGGCGTCGTTAAATCGATAATCGTGGTCGTCCTTGAGCCAGAAGGCCGGGCTCTGCGCGGCGAGACGTCGAAAACGCGGCATGGCGAACTGGCGGTGCCACTTGGCGCGGAGCGCTCCCTGCGTTCGTGCGTGATGCTCGGGCTGCTCCGTCGGGCTGTCGTAATAGACGTTGTCCCCGTTGGCGATCCAGAAATCCGGAGTTCGGGCAAGCACGGCGTCAAAGGCGGGAAAACCCAGCCGCCGGTCGTCGCCCTCTGCCGGACGCACCCACTCGGCCGGGTCGCTCTGCGTCTGCATGCTTCCCAGCCCGAAAAATTTCTCGTAGTTCATGCACGAGATCATGATGAAGCGTACGTCTTCCGTGCTGCCTGCTGCCGGAAGCGTTCGAAAGGTAGCGATGCGCCCATGATGCGTCCGCGTCGTGTCTCGTCCGGCCGCAACCCGGTAGAGATAGCGCGTCGCCGAGTCGAGCCCCGTCACGGCCGTCTTGAGCATGAAATCAGTCTCCGGCGCCGCCTCCTGCCAGTCCGTAAACCTGGAATTCCGGAACGTGCTGTCCGCCGAAATTTCAAACCGCCCCCAGGCGGCGAAGCCCGGTAGGTCACCGAATCCTGGTACCTGACCGACGACGCTGTCTGGCACGATAAGGCGTGACTGCAGAATGACGCTGTGCGGGGTCACCTCTCCGGCCATGGCCACGTCGTCGAAGTCGCTTCGCTCGCGCTCCGTCGAGCAGCTTATGAGAAGACAGAGCAAGAGAGGGACCGCAGCGCGCAAAGGCCGCTCGCAAATGAAGGAATGAAAGGGCATTGGTTCGGTCATTCCGTCCCCTTTCTTTGATGGGCAAGCGCCTTCAATAGTTCGCGCGTCACCACCTCGGCCTCTCCCAGATTCATCTTTCGATCGCCGCGATACCAGTTCTCAAAGCGACCCCGGGCGGCTAGCGCCTGGCCCGCCCGAACTTGCTCCACGCCGTCGACACCTTCCTGCACGTGGTAACGCACGGCTTCGCGGTCCCCGCGGTGCTCGGCGAGCGTGGCACGAATGCCTGCTTCGGCCCACCGCGTCAGTCCGAGCATGATCTGCTGCTGGGCCATAAGGTTGGCCTCGATGAACCGCTTCTCGCTGCCTCCAAGCAGTGACGCGGCCTGTCCGGCCAGCGCACCGGCTTGTTCCAGACCGCGCCGCTGATTCACGACTTCTTTCAGCCACTCCTCGAGATCGTCGCGTGCGTGAAGCGCCGTCTCTGCCGACGGCACGGCAACGCGCGCAAGAAGCCGCGCGAAAAGTTGCTTGCCTCGGGACTGGGTCCGTCCGTCGAGCCATTTCGGCAGCAGCTGCTGCTCGCCTTGATATTCGACCTCGGCCTCCACGTAGCTGTCAAAGTAGCGACGATAGGCCTGCGCAGCCGGCACCGCGGCAGCATCGAAGCGCTCGGCCGTCCATTCCTCGATAAAAGCGTTTTCGTCGAACCCCTCGAAATCGCGAAGCATCTCGGCCGACGCGGCCAGGCCCAGCACGAATTCGCGGACGTTCCCTACGTTGAGAATCGCATAGTAGGTATCGCCGCTCTGAACGGCCTCCCCCATCAGCGCGTGCGTCTTGCCGACCGGTACCGCCTGGGCGAGGTGCGGGCCGAACCCCCAGAGCTGGTGGTGATAGTAGACGCCGTAGTCGCGGCCCGGCGTCCGCGGCACGTCATAAAAATCTTCCTGCCAGCTCCATCCCGGGCTATTGTCGGCGAATATGACGGCGATACCGGCCGGAAACGTCAGAAATCCCTTGCGGTGTAGATCGGCGCCTTCCATCCAGAGCGTCGTCGTGGCGAGGGGCGTTTCAGTACTCTCCACCTCCTTCACGATCTCCCATTGCGTGGCGATCGCATCCGAGATCATTTTACCTCGCGCTTCGTCGGTCTTGGGCGCGTTGGGGTCCGACACCCAGACCGGTCGGTCGGCGATTCCGCGTAGTCCGAGCTGCCACACGACGTTCGGATACTGCGCCCAGAGACCGGCATAGTATCGCCAGACCTCCTCGAAAGCCTCCGGGTGCTCGACGATGGAGTAGCTTTTTCCCGCACCCTTACGACTCCAGTAGTTCTGGTAGGCGTAGCCGCTTACTCCCATCGGCTCGACGTGATGCATGGAGACGAACAATCCGCGCTTCGCTGCCAGCTCAATCGCCCGGGCCTCGTTCGGATTTGCCACGTCGTTGAACGAAGCGGGGATGACGAGATTCATTCCGAGTCGCAGTAGGCTTTCGAACACGCGCTCGTGGATGTCTCTCGACGTGACGTCGTGATAGTGCATGTAGGAGATGAACCGTTGGCCGCCGCCTTCCGTCCAGTCGACGAGAAGATCCTCGTCATTGAGAAACCAGCCGCGGAAACGAAACGTGGGCTCGCCGGCGGCCAGGTCCACGCGGTCCCACGACAGCGTTTGCCGGGGTTCGGGCTCGCGCTCGGTCCAAAAATAGAGCGGATCGACCCCAAGATAATCTTCAATGAATCGATATAGGCCGAACATCGTGCCTCGCGCATCGCTTCCGGCAATGACGAGGTTCGACGCCGTCCCACCGGCCACCGACGCTGCCCGGTATGCTTCCCACTTACCTTCCAGCTCGGGAATCCAGGACGGCGCGAGGTCGCTCAAGAGCCGCCGGGAAGCGTCAACCGATACGGAGGCCAGTACGACACAACGCGGTGAGCAGGCGTCGATAACGGATACGACGGCGAGCTTCCGGCCCGTGATTTTCTCCACGTCGTCGACAAGATCTTCGGCAGCCAGGCGCACGTAATCCGGCTCACCGGGCCCGACGTAAACGCGTGCCGACGTACCGTCTCCATCGACGAGGGCGAACTGTGCCCTGACCGTCCCGGCGTCCACCAGGAGCAGACCGAAGATGAGAACCAGACCGCGAACCGTCGAACGCGGAGCGTTCAGTGCCATGAGCCGTCGTGATGGGGCGGCGCGCCGCCGGGAGTGCCCGAAACATCCGGATCGATGCATCTCACCACCCCGGATTCTGATCCGAAAGCGTGAGCGCCTCGTTGGCGTCGATCTCCTCCTCCGGAAGCGGAAAGAGCATGTACTTGTTCTCGTACGGCTCGCCCGATGCCAGAATCGCCTCCTCGAGCTTTCCGGTGCGCTTCAGATCCCAGTAGCGCTTCGCCTCGACGAGAAACTCATACGCGCGCTCTTGAATGACGACGTCACGAAATGCCTGAAGTCCGAGTCCCTGCGGCACGTCCACATCCGCATTCGGCGTATCGAGATCGACCGCGTACGCACGCCTGCGAATTCGATTGACCGCGTCGTACGACGCCGCCGTCGGACTGCCGCCGGCCATGGCGCTGGCCTCCGCGTAGATCAACAGCGCATCGGCGTAGCGCACGATCGGAAAGTCGTTCCCATGCGCCGCGCGGTCGATGCCCAGCGGATCCCTGAATTTCCGGAATCGCTGCGGCTCGGCCTCGGTGAGGTACTGCGTAAGTTCCCCTACGTATAAGTTGTAAGAGTAACGAAGGTCGTTCGTGTCCCACGTGCTCAAGAATGAGTTCATGTTGCCGAAAAGTGCCCGATACGGACGCGCGGAGTAGGGGGGACCGGGCGAATTGAAGTTGGCGGGCAGCTCGAGTCCGAATCCGTCCTGCCGCGAAAATGCGATGTCGAAAATCTCCTCCGGGCTCATGATGACTTCCGGACCGAAGATCTCCTCGAAATCGTCGGGTACGGTGACTACTACGAGCGCGAACCGCCCGGAATCCATCACCTCCTTCGCTTTTGCGGCAGCCTGCGACCAGTTCTCACGAGCCAGAAAGACGTCCGCCAGCAGCGTTGCGGCAGCCCACCGCGAAGCCCGGCCATTGACGTTCGTCTCCGGGAGACGCGACTCGGCGAACTGCAGGTCACTGACGATCTGCTCGAAAACGTCGTTCGCCGCGCTGCGCGCCTTCGCAAGCGTCTCAAATCCCTTGGAGGGCTCGGTCCGAAGCGGCACGTCGCCCCAGTACCGTACCAGGTTGTAGTAATTCAACGCGCGCACGAAATGCGCTTCGGCCAGGAGCTCCTCCTTCTTTTGTTCGGACATTTCGATGTCCGGCAGCTTCTCGATGGCAACGTTGGCGCGATTGATACCTGTGTAGATCTCCTGCCAGGCGGCCCACATGCGGCTCTTGCACGTCTGGTCGCACGTGTAGGTCGCCCCCGGAGCGTAGGAGCCGCGGCCGTCGACGTAGTCGGCCATCGATTCGATCGTTGTTACGAATCGCAGTTGGTAGTAGGTGTTGTCCTGAAAGGGCTCGTACGCAGCGAGCACAGCCGCTTCGGCGTCGGCGGCGTTGCGAAAGAACTGCTCCTCTGCCAGGAACGTCCGTGGTTCTTCATCCAGCGAGAACGTGTCGCAGCTCACGAGAGTGAGCATCAGGATGGCGGATAACGTGAATCGAGTCGGTTGCATAGCTCTGGCGCGTTCAGGAGTTCGAATGGCCAAACGAAACGAGGAGACCGGTCAAAGGCCGAGCCGAATGCCGGCAGTGAAGGTCCGCGTCTGCGGATACGTGAACCGGTCGACGCCGAGACGAAGGTCGCTGCCGCCAAACT
>CAZMXY010000058.1:0-5056 GCA_964570345.1 uncultured Rhodothermales bacterium
TCATGCCGCTGTATTCGGTGTGATAGCCGCCGACGAGCTCCTGTTCGGCCTCCGGAAGATCGAACGGGGCACGATTCGTCTCCGCGAACGCCGTAACGATGAAGAGGAGGGCGCCGATCGGATTCCGAAATACGTTCCATCCGAGAACCGCCCAACCGCCGCTCTGGTCGTCCACGATTCCGGTCAGGTTCAGCGTGCCGGCAATTAGAACGACCGACACTACGGCGAGACCCATCGAGAGCTCGTACGAGATCATCTGTGCCGCCGACCGAAGGCCGCCGAGCAGCGAATACTTGCTGTTCGAGCTCCACCCCGCCAGCGTGATGCCGTAAACCGAGATCGACGTCAGCGCCAGAATGACCAGCACGCCCGGTTCGACGTCCGCGATGACGACCCCCCGGGCGAAAGGAATGACGGCCGGTACCGTCATCGCGATGATCACCATGATCACCGGCGCCAGCGAGTGAATGGCGGGACTCGCGGCCGCCGGCCGGATGTCCTCTTTGAGAAGCAGCTTCAATACGTCGGCGAACGGCTGCAGAAATCCGAATGGGCCTACCCGGTTCGGCCCGGGCCGCTGTTGGATGTAGCCCGACACTTTCCGCTCGGCGTACACGAGGACGGAGGCGGAGACCATCATCAAATTGATGATGATGAAGGCGATCAGCGCCGTCCAATACAGGGGAATGTCCATTCGTGTTGATCGTTTGCTGGCCGGTGTGTTCGCGCCGCTCGGGTCGTGGTCAGGCCGTTTCGCCGATCTCGACGAGTCGCACGCCCGAGAGGCCCATCGCGTCGTACGTGGCGCCCTCGAATCCCGCGAGCGTGCTCGCGATTTGCTGCATGATCTCTTTCGGACCGCGGTTCGGCAATTCGTGACCGATCAAGCGGGCGATCTCGGGAAGGATTTGCCAGCTCGGCCGGCAGTCGATTCGGTTGGATTCGTTATGCCAGCGATCGAACGGGGTCCCATGCTCGTCCTGGCGACTCTTGCCCATCTCCATGACGAGCGTCCGATTCACACCCTGGATCGCCTTCGCCGGTCGGACCCGCTGCGCGCGGCCATCAATATTGACGTAGGTACCGACCGTCTCGACGACCATGGCGGCAGGAAGCGCGACGTCGGCGACGGCGAGCGTCTCGTTCGTCGCATGGTAATGGTGCAGTATGACCGGCACGTCCTCGAGGCTCGCCGCCGAGAGCAAACCGGTGCCGAGAGGATCGTCCTCCAGAACGTACACGGCCGCGATCTCCCCTCCTTCGAGCTTCGATCGAATCAGCGCCCTGTCCGCAGGGTGGATGCCCAGGCGCTCGCACCCGTTGGCGTTGGGCGCCTTGTCGTCCGTTATCAGCCAGTCGTCACCCGAGCCCACGTCGACGTGCGGAATGTAAACGGGTGCATCGGCGCCCATCGCATCCGCCAGACGCATGAGCAAGTAATTGTCCTCCACGGTAGCGAAAGCGGAGCCGATGAACAACGTCTTCGAACCGTCAACGCCGTCGAGCAGTTCGGCCGCGGCGCGGTGGGCGTCGTCCCACGACACGCCGATCAATCGGCCATCGATGCGCACGAGCGGACCCTTTGGACGGTCTTCGTTGAACATCGGGTAGGCTTCACGATCCTCATCCGGCAGCCAGTACTCGTTCACGTCCAGATTTTGCCGCGGCGTGATCCGGAGGACGAGATTGTCGCGCACCCAGTATTCGCAGTTCGACCCTTTGGCATTCGTTACCGTGATCGACGGCGTCGAGCTCATCTCCCAGATGCGCGCGCGGAAGCGGAAGTCAATCGACGTCAACGCGCCTACCGGGCAAATGTCGATGACGTTCATCGAATACGGCTCGTCGAATGTCGTGCCCGGCGGCGTCAGGGGATAATTCTTCACGCCGCGCTCGATGATCGTGAGCTGATGGCTTTTCGAGATCTCGTCCGTAAACCGCGTACACCGCGTGCAGTTGATGCATCGCTCGGCATCCAGCATCACTCTTGGCCCAAGTATCACCTTCTTCGGCTTGTGGACCTTTCGGAATTCGAAACGCGAGCCTTCCGGACCGTATTTGTACGTCTGGATCTGGAGGGGACAGTGGCCGGCTTGATCGCAGATGGGGCAGTCGAGGGGATGATTGATGAGGAGGAACTCGAGATTGTCCTTCTGCGCCCGCTCGACGAGATCGCTCGTCCGGTGCGACTTCACGACCATCCCGTCCGTGACGTCCACGGAGCAGCTCGTCATGAGTTTAGGGAAATACTGAATGACGGGATCGCCGTCGTCGTCACGCCTGATTTCCCCGGTCTCTCGATCCTTCACCGGCATGCCGACCTGCACGAGGCACTGGCGGCAGTTGGCCGGGATGGACATAGCGGGATGGTAACAAAAGTGGGGCAGCTCGAGGCCGGCGTCCAGGCAAAGCTGGAGCAGCTTCGGCTGGCCATCCACGTCGAATACCTGATTGTCTATCGTTACTTGCGGCATGAGCTCGTTCGTAGGTAAACGTCACGATCGGCGATAGTCGGGGCACGGTCGACGTACGTCATGCCACGGCTCCGGCTGCGAACACGCTCCGGCGGCATTTCGCTTCGAATTCGCCCCGGAATCGCTTGATCGTATTCCGGACGGGCCATGCGGCGGCATCCGCGAGCGCACAGACCGTCCGTCCTTCCATCTGATCGCATAGATCGAGAAGCAGGTCGAGATCGCGCAAATTGCCTTCGCCGTCGTCGATGCGGGCCACCAGGTTCTCCACCCAGCCGGTACCTTCGCGGCAGGGCGTGCACTGTCCGCAGCTTTCGTGGTGGTAAAAGTGCGCGACGCGCCGGAGAAACGTAACCATGTCGGTATTCTCGTCCAGAATCAGCATTCCTGCCGTCCCCATCATCGACCCCGCCTCTCGGAGGGATTCCGCATCCATGGTGACGCCGTCAATCATGTCGGCTCGCAGTACCGGGACCGACGCGCCCCCTGGAACGACGGCTTTCAGCTTCTTTCCCCCGCGAATCCCACCCCCGACGTCGTCGATGAGGTCGCTGATCAGCATACCCGTCGGATACTCGTAGATGCCGGGCCGGTTGACGTGGCCGGAGAGGCCGTAGAGCACCGGCCCCGGATGTTTTTGCGGTCCCAGAGACGCGAACCAGTCGGCACCCCGGTTGATGATGATGGGGGCACACGCGAGCGACTCGACGTTATTGACGGTCGTGGGGCGAGCCCAGAGGCCCCTCTGTGCCGGAAACGGGGGTTTGATGCGCGGATAGGCGCGTTTCCCCTCGACGGATTCGAGCAGGCTCGTTTCCTCGCCGCAGATATATGCGCCTGCACCCTTGTGAATCACGATCTCGGAGGAGAAGTCCGTGCCCATGACGTTCGCTCCGACGTAACCCTTCTCGTACACCTTCTCGAGCTCTACCTCCATGTGCTTGATCCAATCGGCGTACTCGCCGCGGACGTAGAGATAGGTCGTGCCGATCGACATCGCATACGCGGCGATCAGAATCCCCTCGAACACGAGATGGGGATTGTACTCCATGAGCTGCCGATCCTTGAAGGTCCCCGGCTCGCTCTCGTCGCCGTTGCAGGCGAGGTATCGCGGCGTGGCCGGATCGACCGGCGGCATGAAACTCCACTTCAATCCGGTCGAGAATCCGGCGCCGCCCCGGCCGCGAAGGCCGCTGGCCTTGACTTCGTCGGTCACCTTCTTCGGGTCCCACTCCGAGTCGGTGAGGACCCTGCGCAAGGCGTCGTATCCACCGTTCTTCTCGTAGACCTCGAGTTTGTGCAAGTCGCGGACCGGCGGAAGCAGGACGCGCCGGTAATTGCGCCAATCCCCCGCCTTCGTTTGCCCTGCGCCGTTTCTTGCTTGCATGCGCTTCGTGCTTTTTGACGGGAACTAGGCCGCTCGACGTCGAGCTTCGAGCTCGCCGTTCCCGGTTCGAACGTTCATTTCATCGAAACGCCCCGCGGGGGCGTCTGATACGTCTCCACGGCGTCGGCGTCGGTTCGGCGGTTGCCGTCCATTTCGTCTTCGTCCTGCGGCAGGGTAACCGAAACGAAAGGCGGCGTCGTGCCGCTCCGCAACGTGTCGATGAGCAGGTCGAGCTTCTCTTCGGTCAAGTTGTGAACGTACGGACCGTTCGTCACCTGCAGCATCGGCGCCGAGCCGCATGCACCCAGGCATTCGACTTGTTGGATCGAAAAGAGTCCGTCTTCCGTCGTCTGGCCCTCGTGAATGCCGAGTTTTTCCTCGAGATAATGAAGCATGTCGTACCCGCCGCACATCTGGCAGCTGAAACAGGTGCACACGTCGAGCACGTATTTCCCCATTCTCCGTTTGTAGTACTGCGTATAGAACGTCGCGACACCGTAGGCGACGGCAAACGGAATCTCGAGCGTACGCGCCGTCAGACGAATCACTTCCGGCGGCAGAAAGCCGAACTTCTCCTGTGCGAGCCACAGCGCCTTCATCACCGCTCCTTCCGGAGTCGGGTACTGTGTCTTGAATCGTTCGATCAGGTCCTTTTCCTCGTTGGTGAACACGAGCTCGTCTTCTGAAAAGACGGGTTCGGGGTCCATGTCGGGGAGAGGGACGATCGGATATTCTATGAAATCACTCATGTTTCGCTGCGGGAATCGACGGGCGCCTACTTATCGGCCTCACCCATGACCGGGTCGATCGATCCGATCATGATTACGGTGTCGGCGACGAGCGAGCCTTCCATCATGTATTCGAGCCCCTGGAGGTTAGCAAACGAGGGCGCTTTCAGGCGGGCACGCCACGGATTTCCGGTGCCGTCCGAGATGAGATACCAACCGAGCTCGCCCTTCGGTGATTCGATGGCCGAATAGCAATGCGCGCCCTTCGGCGGTGCAATCCCGACGTCCGTGTAGAGAAAGTCGTGGATCATGCCCTCCATCGAATAATACACCTCCTCTTTCGAGGGATAGGCAAGCTTCGCGTTGTCGGTGCGGATGGGCCCTTCGGGCAGCCGTTCGAGACACTGCCGCACGATGCGCAAGCTCTCCTTCATCTCCTCGAGCCGCAGGAAATAGCGAGCGAGCGA
>CAZMXY010000058.1:5156-20382 GCA_964570345.1 uncultured Rhodothermales bacterium
CGATGCGCAAGCTCTCCTTCATCTCCTCGAGCCGCAGGAAATAGCGAGCGAGCGAATCCCCCTCCTCGCGAATCGGGATGATGAAGTCGACCTCCTCGTAACGCAAGTACGGTTCGAAGCGGCGGATGTCGTACTCGACCCCTGAGGCGCGGAGGTTCGGCCCGGTCATCCCCAGTTCCAAAGCCTCTTCTCGGCTGAGCGTGCCGACGTCCTTGTTACGGTCGATCCAGATGCGGTTGCGGTTCAAGAATTTTTCCCAGCCTTCGATCTCGTCGCCGAAGCGATCCACGAAATCTCGAATCATCGCGATAGACGTCGGGGTGAAGTCCGACGCCAGCCCGCCAATCCGGCTGTGCGAGACAGTAAAGCGTGCCCCGGCGACTTCGTCGAAGATTTTGTAGAGGTCCTCCCGGCCTTTGAAAGACCAGAGAAACACGGAAACCGCGCCGGCGTCCATCAGCCCTACCCCCAACCAGAGCAGATGGGCGGAAATGCGGGAGAGCTCGCTCATGATCATGCGGATCCATTCCGCGCGCTCGGGAACCTCGATGGCCGCGAGCTTCTCGACGGCCAGACACCAGGCCACGTTGTTCGAATAGGGCGCCAGGTAGTCCATGCGATCGGTATACGGCATGTACTCCTGATACGACTTGGACTCGGCGAGCTTCTCGATACCGCGGTGCAGGTAGCCGATGTCTATCACCGCCTTTTCGATGGTCTCGCCGTCGAGTTTGACCACGCAGCGCAGGACGCCGTGCGTGGCCGGGTGCTGCGGGCCGATGTTGAGGATCATCTCGTGTTCGACGGGATCCTCCTCGTCGTCGGCCTCTCTACGGCGTTCCTCGAGCCATGCGTGCTTGCTTTCCAGGCGTTCGTAGATGGCCTGGTTGTGGCGAGGCCAGAATCGAAACGCAGATCCCAAATCCGGGGCGGCGAAGCTGGGGGCGATACTCATGACTTGGACTTCGGCTCTTTGAAACTCTTCGGGGGAACGTTGCCGTGCGCGGCAGGAAACGGATCGTACTGGATCTCCCCTTCCGGCGTATTCGGTGGCAGGGGCAGCGATCCGGGGATGCCCAGAAGCGGGAATTCCTTCCTCAACGGAAAGTGCTCGAAATCCTCGGGCATGTACATTCGCCGGAGGTCGGGGTGTCCTTCGAAACGAATCCCGAGCATGTCGTAGACCTCGCGTTCGTTCCAGTTCGCCGACCGGAAGACCGGCGTGATCGTCGGGATCAACAGGTCGTCTTCGTCGAGGCGGACCGTCAAACGGATTCGTTTGCGCTGTTCGAACGAGACGAGATTGTAGAACACCTCGAAGCGCGCCTCGTCCGTAAAACGATCCACGCCGCCAAGATCGGACAGGTAGGCGAACGCCTGGATTTCCTTCAGATAGCGACAAACGTCGGCAATCCGCTCACGGCGAACGTAGACGGTCTGCTCGCCCGCGTACTCACGCACCTCGAGGACGTCCTCGCCGAACTCTTGCCGGAGAGCGGAGACGATCTCGGGAAGGTGGGTCGTGGGCTGCGCGTGCGGATTCTTCGCGTCCGGCTTCGGCCCGTCCACCGGCGTGAAGAAGAATTTGAGCGATTGATGCGACTGTTCCTCTTCGACGGTTGGAACAACGTTGGCGGCGTCCTTGCGCATCGGATAAGCGGCTGATCGAGAGGGCGCAGACGGTGTCGGCGCGAGCTAGTGCGTGACGGGCTGGACGAGGGGAGCTCGAACGGTTTCATCGACCGTCTCACGGTCCTGCACGATCGAATACTCGTTGCGGATTTTCTCCTGAATGTCCATCAAGGCATGGACGACGGCTTCGGGTCTTGGCGGACAACCGGGAACGTAGACGTCGACGGGAAGGAAATTGTCGCATCCCTGCACGACACCGTAGCACCGATGCATTCCGCCCGTGGATGCGCAAGCCCCCATTGCCATGCACCATTTCGGGTCGGCCATCTGATCCCAGACGCGCCGAATGGCATGCGCCATCTTGTACGAGACCCAGCCGGCGACGATCATCAGATCGGCCTGCCGAGGCGAAAATCGCATGGCCTCGGAGCCGAAGCGAGCCACGTCATACTTCGGGCCCGCGAAGGCCATCATCTCGATGGCACAACACGCGAGACCCATCGGCATCGGCATGAGCGAGTTCGAGCGTGCCCAGTTCGCAACCGCGTCGACTCGCGTCGTGAGGAAGCCATCGTTGAAAGAGTTGTCAGGAGCCATGATCTATGTTCAAGTCATTTCGGCACGAAGAACGGCCCGCATCCGGGCCGGCACGCGGTTTGAGAACGGCCTGCATCCGGGCCGGCGCACGGTTTGTATGTACCACCCCGCAGCCCTGTTTCAGGCGCATCCATACCGGACGAACATTTCGAAGAGAAACGAAGCGGCAGGCGTTCGGCCGCGGCACGGAACGCATCGAGGACGTTCCCGCTCAATCAAATTCGAGGCCGCCCTTCTTGATGTCGTAGAGGAGCCCGATTCCCAGGATGAGAATGAAAAACGCGACGACGACGAGCGCGCCGATCGCGATCCCGGCGTCAATGAATTGTCTGAAGCTGACGGCCCACGGATACATGAACACGATTTCCACGTCGAAGATGATGAAGATCATCGCGACGAGATAGAACTTCACCGAGTAACGCTCCCGGGCGGTCCCGACCGGATCCATGCCGCTTTCGTAGGCGGCTTGCTTGATCAAGTTTGCCCGCTTCGGACCTAGCAGTTCCGCCCCTTTCAAAAGCGAAAGCGCCATCAGCGTGGCGAGCCCGATCATTATGAAGAGCGGCACGAAATCCGCGAACATGGCGCGAGCCGTTTGTATCGACGTCCCAACGTTTCAACGTCCCCTCAGATGCGCGGGCGTGAGGCGCACGCGCGGGCGGATCTGCCTTGAGCGAACGCGGCAAACTAGCTACTGACGGTCCGTTAGTCAACGAATACGGCGCGTGAAGAAGGGGCGAAGGGCGGGGACGTGCGGCCGCCCCGATCGTGCCCGAACCGTCAGGAGCCTCACATCGTGTACGTCAGACGCGCCATCGCGAGCCGGCCGAGGCGAGGCGCACCGATGAATTCCCGATGCCTCTCGTTCAGCGCGTTGAGGACGGTTACGTCGAGGCGCAGACCCGGCGTCCACGAGCTCAAGTCGTAGCCCGCGTTGACGTCGAGCAACGTATAGGCCGGGAGGTCACCCTCATACGGACCACTCCGTATGCGGAAACCGTCGATGTGGCGAAGCGCGGCACCGAAGCGCAAGCCGCGCGGCACGCTGTAATCCATCCCGGCCTTTACCTTGAACCGCGGTGCATTCATCGACAACTCCGGCGTACCCGGCGGTCCGATCTCCTCGCCGGCGAAGAAATTGTCGTTCACCCATGAAGCGTTCCCAAAGACGTCCAGGCGGCTGTTCACCGCGACTTGCGTGGACACGTCGACGCCGAAATATTCCACGTCCCCGAAATTGCGATACGTGAGGAGGAGCTGCCCGGGAATGGCGTTCTCATTCGGCTGGACGATGCCGATCGGCGAGCCGGCGGCCGGTAGGGACGCCTCCAAGCCATCGGATGCCAGGGAAGCGAGCAGCGCTGCGAGCATCTCGGAAGAGAAGCCGAGCTGCTCGAGCTGCGTCCTCAATGGATCGTTGCCGGCAATCCCCGCTGCCATGGCCGCCTGCAAATCGGAGATGACGGCGCCATGGTTCGGAGCGAGCACGAATGGCGTTTCGACGAGCAGCGGTCCGACGAAATTCCGCTTTCTCACGTAGTACGCGTCGACGGCGAACAGCACGCGGCTTGCAAAAAGACCCTTGTAACCGATTTCAAGCGTCTGGCTGACGGTCGGCCTCAACGGCCGGATGTCGATCACGTCGTCGGACGTTCGGTCGATGGTCAGCGAGGTCAGGTTGAGAAAGCCGAGATCGGATTCGGAGACCCCGCCTACTTGTGTACCGCCCTCCGGACTCAACAGCGCGACGACTTCTGCGGTCTCCTGCTCGGTCAGTTCCAGACCGTGCTCGCGAAAAATGGCTTGCAGTTGAGCGGTCGGGATCGACGCGACCGTTTCATAGACCTCACCGTACACGAATCCGAGCGGCATGCCGACCCGCACGTTCGAACCAAACAAGTCAGAAATCAGGCTCGACGCAATCAGGTCTCCGTTCGGGTCGCGTTGAAACGAGTATCCCTGTTTCGCGCCGCGGGCTCGGATCGTGAGCGGGCCGGCCGATCCGGCATTGATGTCGAGGAAGAGGGAGTTCGTGCCCGGCGAGGAAAAGGCGCGGTTGAATGTGGCTCGCAGGCTGTGCTGGGGCGTGACCTTATACACAAGCGCCGCGCGCGGCGACGCCTGCATCTCATCGACCACGTTATTGTAGTCCGCCCGCAGCGCGACGGTGGCATCCAGTTTAGGCGTGAGTGCGGCCGTTCCCTGCGCATATGCCCCTGCCTCGATGATGGTGTCGTCGTCCTCGTTCCGGCCGTTGATCGTCCTCTCCGTGTCGGGTTTGGTGTGCTCGTAGTCCGCCCCTACGGTGAGGCGGAGCCGATCGTCCGCCAGCGACAGGTCGTACTGAGCCTGCGTGTTGAACAGAATCGAGTTGTCGACTACTTCTTCGACTGCCGTGCTGCGATAAACGAAGGAGTCTCCCGCATCGTTTGCGTTCACGTAGGCCTGGGCGAAGAAATTGCCCGATTGTAGGCGAAGCTGTCCGAACGTGTAGCCGAAGCCGTCGGATTGAAGCGTCCCGATTCCCGAAAGAAAAATGCTTTTGGACGAGGAGAAGCCGCCGTTCGCCGTCAGGGTCGTGGTAGGCGAGAATCTGTAAGCGAGCGTGCCGCTGAGATTGTATTTCCAGTTTTCGTAGTCGACCGGCAGCGCCTCCGGACGGAATGACGCAAGCTGCAAACTGTCGAGCCGGTCCTCCGGGTCGAAATGCCATTCCTCAGCGCGCGTGAAGTTGCCCACGAGCTTATATCCGATCCGGTCATTGACGACGCCGGCATGCCGCAAAGAGCCCATGAACAGGCTGCGCTCACCGCCCCCGACCGAAATCGTCGTCCCTGGAAACGAGAACGGATCCTTCGTGATGAAATGGACGACTCCGGCGTCGACGCCCGCGCCGTAGAGGGCCGACCCCGGCCCCCTCACGACCTCCACGCGCTCGAGATCCGTTTGCGTAATCGGCATCAACTGGTAGGCGTTCACGCCGAGCGATGCGATGGCGCCCTGGCGATAATCGGTCAGCACGTACGTAACGCCTGAAAAGGCGTTGTTAAAACCGCGCAGTACGATCTCGTAGCGGTCGATTCCGGTCTGCGCCATGTCCACGCCCGTGGTCGTTCGCAAGATGGCCGCGGATGAAGGCACCACGTTCGACTCGATCTCATCGACGTCAAGCACGGAGATCGACGCCGGCGCGTCGAGCACTTTCTCCGCCTTCCGCGACGCCGTCACGATGACCGTATTGAGATCGAATCCGACGGATCGCAGGGCGACGTCGAACGTCAGAGCCGATCCCGTATCGAGGACGAACGCGATACGCTCCTCTTGATAACCCACGAAGCGGATGGAGAGCACGTACCGGCCGGGCTCGAGGCCGGTGATGCTGAATTGTCCTTCCCCGTCCGTGGCGGCGCCGGTAATCATTTCGTTTGAATCCGCCTCGAGCAGCACCACGTTGGCGCCGGCGAGGGCGACGTCGTCCGCGGCGTCAACGACCGCGCCGCTTACGGACGCAGAGGGTTGCGCCGCGGCCGTACAAGCCAGAACGAGCGCCGCGCAAATAGAGCTCAGGTGGAAAACGATGCGAGAGTGCATGGTCGTGTCGAGGATGACGAGGTGGACAGAATGGGAAATAACGGTTCGGCAGCCGCTACAAGCCGAGGCGCTCGAAAATGTGATCGACGTTCCTGAGATGATAAGACGGATCGAAGGCTTCGGCGAGGTCTTCCTGACGAAGCCTCGAGGTAATCGCCTGACTTTCCGAGACGACGTCACGGAAAGACCGCTGCTCCTCCCAGGCCTGCATCGCAAGCGGCTGCACGGTGTCGTACGCCTCCTCGCGGCTCATCCCGGCGTCGATCAGTTTTATGAGGAGTCGCTGGCTGTGGTAGAGTCCGAACGTGCGCTCCATGTTTTCCCGCATGTTCTCCGGATACACCACGAGATTCTCGACGATGCCGGCGAAGCGGTGGAGCGCGTAGTGAAGAATGGTCGTGGCATCGGGAATGACGACGCGCTCGACGGACGAATGGGAGATGTCACGCTCATGCCACAGCGCCACGTTCTCGTATGCCGAAACCATGTAACCGCGCAAGAGGCGGGCACAGCCGGTAACGTTCTCCGACCCGACCGGATTGCGCTTGTGCGGCATCGACGACGAACCTTTCTGCCCTTCGCCGAAGGACTCTTCGACCTCCCGGACTTCACTCCTTTGCAGCGCGCGCACCTCGACGGCCATTTTTTCGAGCCCGGCCCCGATCAGAGCGAGGACGGAGAGATAGCCTGCGTGCCTATCTCGCTGAAGCACCTGTGTCGAAATCGGTGCGGGTTCGAGACCCAGGCGCTCACACGTGATTCTTTCGACTTCAGGGGGGATATGGGCAAACGTACCGACCGCGCCCGATAGTTTCCCGACTCTCATCTCCTCCGCCGCTGCGACGAACCGCGCGCGATTGCGCTTCATCTCGGCGAAATACAGTGCCATCTTCAATCCGAACGTCGTGGGCTCCGCATGGACGCCGTGCGTTCGACCCATCATCAGCGTCTTCTTGTGCACGCGCGCCTTTTCAGCGAGCACGTCTAGCAAACGATCGATCGCCGAGAGCAGTATTTCGTTCGCCTTTTTCAAGCGAACCATCAGCGCCGTGTCGACGACGTCCGACGACGTCAACCCGTAATGAACCCACTTCTTCTCCTTGCCGAGCGATTCACTGACCGCCCGCGTAAAGGCAACCACGTCGTGCCGCGTCGTTCGTTCGATCTCGTGAACGCGCTCCACGTCGAACGTCGCCTTTTCGTACAGGAGTTCCACGTCTTCGCGAGGGATCACGCCGAGTTCGGCCCAGGCCGCGCAGGCCGCCAGCTCGACGTCGAGCCAGGACTGAAACTGGCTCCGCTCACTCCACAAATCTGCCATCTCGGGACGCGTGTATCGGTCAATCATGACTTGCGCGGGTCTTGCACAGGCGCCACTCCTCTGTCGGCTCGAAAAATAGGCGTTTCGCTAGAACGAGCCCCGTCTGTCCCGCAGGTACTTGTTCAGAAGTTCACGGGCCCGAAAGATGTGGGCCTTCACCGTTCCGAGCGGCAGGTCGAGCTCTCTGGCGATCTCTTCGTACGATTTCTCGTGTTGGTGTCGGAGGACGATCACCCGGTAGTATTTCGGGGGAAGGGCGTCGATCGCCTCTTGAATCAGCGTTTTCCGCTGATCGTCGACGATGTGCCGGTCGGGTCGGTACGTCGTATCCGGGAGCTCCACCTCCATCTCCCCTTCCCTCGTCATGATCGGCTTGTCAATCGACTGCGTCCGCAGCCGCCGCTTGCGAAGAAAATCAATGGCGTGGTTGCTCGCGATCTTGTAGAGCCACGTCGAGAAGGCAAACTGGGTCGAATACGACTCCAATGCCGCGAACGCCTTTATGAATGACTCCTGGACGAGGTCTTCGATCTCCGCCCGGTCTCGGACGATCCGCCGGATGTGATGGTAGAGGGCATTCCGGTATTTTTCCACCAACAATTGATACGCCAGTTCGTCGCCATCGAGAGCTCGCTCTACGAATTCGCGGTCCTGTTCGCTGGACTCGGAAGGAGAAGGTCTCGGTTTCAACTCTGGCATGAAAAACGGCTGGATAGCATCGTGCCCGGTGCGATCGTCGGCGACGCCCGAAGATACCCAATCCGGGACGAAGAATACGGGCTGGAATTTCTCAGTGGAGGGTTTGCGGTCAGAACCCCGTGCGTAATATACTGTTAGAGCAATCGCCTCTGGAAGTCGCTCCGGAAGACGTCGCTTCGTTCGTATCTTCCGTAGGCCGGCCGGCGAACGTCAACTAGCGCGCTCGCCGGCGCCGGACGTCCTCGTCTCCTTGCTTCGGAGCGCCGGGGTTTCGTGCCCGAGGGAAATCTCAACAACGCTTCGTCCGACTCATGGCAGGTCACAATAAATGGTCGAAGATTAAGCGTCAAAAAGCGCAGACCGACAAGCGAAAGTCGAAGATCTGGGCGCGTCTTTCTCGCGACGTCACTCTGGCGGCCCGAGAGGGCGGCGGCGATCCCGCCATGAATGCCAGGCTTTCCCTGGCGATCGAGAAAGCCAAGAGCGAAAACATGCCCAGAGAAAACATCGAGCGGGCCGTCGAGCGAGGGACGGGTGCAATTCAAGGGGAAGACTATGAGGAGATGACCTACGAGGGGTACGCTCCGGGCGGCGTCGCCGTCTTCATCGAAGCCCTGACGGACAACACCAATCGCACCGTAGCTGACCTCCGCCACCTCTTCAGCAAGTCCGGCGGCAGCCTCGGAAAGTCGGGGTCGGTCGGATACCTGTTTGACCGAAAAGGTATCATCGAGGTCGAGGCGAACGACGTCGACGAGTTGGAACTTTTTGAAATCGTGGCCGAAGCCGGCGCGGAGGACCTGCAGCGCGTCGACGACGAATTCGTCGTTACGGTGCCGATCGACTCGTACGATGCAGTCGCAGCGGCGCTGCTGAAGGCCGGTATCGAAGCCGACGAGTCGAACCTCGTTCGCATCCCGACGACCACGCTGCGGCTTTCGGAAAATGAGGCGCAGAGAGTCGTGAAGCTGATCGACCAACTCGAGGACCTGCAGGACGTACAGGCCGTCTTCACTACGCTCGAGGTCGACGGGGAGGCGGTGGCCGTCGTCTCGTAGGCGAATGCTCGACGGGGAGGCATCGGCCGCCGTCTCGTAGGCGAATGCTCGCTCGGCGCGGAGGCGTAGGCCGCCGTCTCGTAGGCGAATGCTCGCTCGGCGCCACCCGGCCGAGCCGCTGCCGGTCGCCCCCGGCAAGCCGGTCAACACACGACGTCATCCATGAACGCAAGGACTACGACATGATCGTCCTCGGCATCGATCCCGGATCGAGGCACACGGGGTATGGCGTACTCGAGATCGAAGGATCGAAGGAAACCATCGTCGAATTTGGGGTCCTGCATCTGGACGCGGAGGAGGACCACCAGATTCGGTTGAAGCGAGTCTATGATCGCATCACGGACGTCTCGAGAAGGGTCTGTCCGGACGAATGTGCGATCGAGATGCCGGTTTACGGCCGGAATCCGCAGTCGATGCTGAAACTCGGGCGCGCACAGGCGGCCGCCATGATGGCCGTTCTCAATCGTCAAATCCCCGTTACGGAATACACACCGAAAGAGGTAAAGAAGTCGGTCACCGGTAGGGGCAACGCCTCCAAACGACAGGTCTGGTACATGATCCGCGCCATTCTGGAGGTGACTGACGACACCGAGGCGATGTTGATGGACGCGTCCGATGCCCTCGCGGTCGGATTGTGTCACGCCCACCGCCGGTCAAATGGATCACTCGGTAAGCAAAGAAGCTGGGAGAGCTTCGTACGCGCCAATCCCGGCCGAGTCGAGCGGTAGACTCACGTGCGGCGACGACGTACGCCGAACGCTGATCGGGTCAGACGTAGAATTACGTTCGCAGCGGCGACGAACTTCCGGCACGGATCGGCTCAGTCGTAGAAATACCCTCGCTCCTCATCTCGTACGCGAACGACGTCGGCCACTTCATCAAGGTTCAGCTCACCCGCCATTTCGAGAATCAAGGCGGCGATTTGTCGGTCCTTGTGAGGCGCCTGGTTCCACTCGGGGTGGGCCTGCTCAATGATGCTGATGAGGATGCGCAAGTAAGGATAACGTAACTCGGGAGACTCCATCTGGGAGATCGAGTCGGCGAAAAGTTCCGCGTTGCGGCCGACCTGCCGATCAACCATTTTTCTCGAGAAGTCTAATGAGCTCACCTGTGCGTGATTACTGTCTGACTGTGATCGGGGGAATTGAGAGCGGCAAAGAGAGACGGTTCCGAGGAGCGGACCCGTACCCGTCGATGATCCGGCCTAAGTATAGCGATATGGATGCCGCGAACCAACATCGAACGGCCAAGATACGCCGAAGAACGGCGGTTTTGTGGCATGTCGGATGTTTATAATGACCTGGTGAGGGTCGATACTAACCCGTAAATTGACGTCTCCTATGCGCCCGGCCGGATTCGTCAACCTGACCGGCGATGCTCTGCCTGTCGTCGGCATTGTGCGAATCACGTGCGGCTGCGCAACGTTATACCCGGAGTTCGTTGGAGCTTTCGGAGTTGATCGATTCGTGTCGAGAAAGTCACTTGCATATCGACTTGAGTTGCTTCCCGTGATCCCGGCGTTTCATCGGCGGGCGCGGAGTAAGAAGGATTTGAGCCGGGGGCAGCTCGTCTACTATGGGCCGCAGCCGCTGTATTATGGAATTGGAGAGGTGACGCGCATAGTCGGATCGTTCGTGGCGGTCGATTTTCGTGGAACAGGTGAGTTCGGCGTGCACGAAGACGTCTTTGAACATCAGTACCTGATCCCGATTCCGCAGAACAAGCTTTCGCTTCTTTAGACCAGCTTCCACTTCTTCAGACTGCGGTTTTAGATTACGATGAACCGGCACTTCTACGGAACGCTCTCCGATCGCCGTCGTGCGGCGAGCCCGGGCTCACGGGCCCCACGGCCGCATCGATCCGCCATCGACTTCGCCTACTTCGCTCATCTCGTTACGACGTTCCGTCTTGCCTCGCCGAACGTCCGTCTCTAGCCGGGCAAATCGCATGGGCCTTCTATCGGTCGAAGACGTCGTAAAACGCTACGGGGAGTTAACCGCCGTCGACCACGTCTCCTTCGAGGCCCAGCCCGGACGCATCCTCGGGCTCCTCGGCCCCAACGGAGCCGGCAAGACGTCCACCATCCGAATGATCGCGGACATTACGACGCCTGATGAGGGGCGCATACGCTACGACGGGCGCCGCGTGGGTCGCTGGAGCCAGGAACGAATGGGCTATCTCCCGGAGGAAAGGGGACTCTACAAGAAAATGAAGGTCGGCGAGCAGCTCCTTTACCTGGCCGAGCTCAAGGGCGCGAGCGCACGGGCGTCGAACGAAAAGCTGAGATACTGGCTCGATCGATTCGACGCCGTCGATTGGTACGGTCGACGAACGGAAGAGCTCTCGAAAGGCATGCAGCAGAAGGTGCAGTTCATCGCGACGGTGATGCACGATCCATCGCTTCTGATTCTCGATGAGCCGTTCGGCGGCCTCGATCCTATTAATGCGGAACTGCTGCGGGAGGTGATCCGGGATCTCCGCGACGACGGAAGATGCATCCTGTTCGCGTCCCACCGTATGGAACAGGTCGAGCAGCTCTGTGACGACATCTGCCTCATTGCCAGGGGTCGTATTATTTTGCAGGGGGCGCTGCGCGACGTCAAGCGCCGCTACGGTCGTAACACGGTCATACTCGAGTTCGACGGAGACTCCTCCTTTGCGGACGACCTCGAGAAGGAGCGACTCGTGAAGATCGTTTCGCGATCCCACAGCCGGGTCGAGCTCACCTTGTTGGACGGCACGTCGGCCAAAGGGATTCTTGAGCGATCCTTGGACCGCTTACGCGACGTCCATCGATTCGAGCTCGTCGAGCCCCCGCTGCACGAGATTTTCGTAGACGCCGTAGCCAAGGATCGATAGGGGATGAGATCGAAGATCTGGACGGTCCTGAAATCGGAATTCTGGCGGCGGATCCGTTCGAAATGGTTCGTCGTCATGACCGTGGTCGGTCCGGTATTCTTGATCGGACTCATGATCGTACCCGGTCTCGTCGGGTATCTGGCGTCGGAGAGCAACGTGCGCCGGATCGCCGTCGTCGACGAGACGAACGCGCTGGCCGGCCTTCTCGCGGCCTGGTCGGACCCCCGCTTTGAATTCGTTCCGGTCACGGCCCCGCCCGACTCGCTGCGCAACGCCGTCGAGGACGGAGAATATGCCGGATATCTGGTGCTCCCCGCCCGCTATCACGAGGGGTTGGGACAGGCGACGTACTATTCCGTGGAGGGGGGCGGCCTCACGTTGGAGACGGAGTTGCAGGACGTCCTCGACACGCTCGTCGACGGGCACCGGCTCGGCACTTCGAATACGTCACCGGAGGTCGTTGAATTTCTTCGTACCAAGCCGGATCTACGGCTGGTGAAGCTTACGGAGGAAGGCGAACGAGCCGATTCGGCCGCCGCCTCGAGCCTCCTGGGCGCGATTATGGGATTTTTCATGTACGGCGCGATGTTCATCTACGGCGCGTACGTCATGCACGGCGTGATGGAAGAAAAACAGAGCCGGGTGCTCGAAATCATCGTTTCGTCGGTCCGGCCTTTCGAACTTCTGATGGGCAAGGTGCTGGCCATCGGGGCGATGGGCCTTCTGCAGATGGGCGTCTGGGCCGCCCTCCTCATCGCCATAACGTTGTCGGCCGGCGGCGTCATCTCGCTCTTTCTGGATCCGGCCGATTTCGATCTCCCGGCAGGCGTAGGCGAGGAAGACCTCCTCGCCGCGGCCAATTTTGCGCTGCCGAGCCTCGATCCGTCGCTTTTCGTCTGGTTTCTCGCGTTCTTCCTCGGGGGTTACCTCCTGTATTCGAGCCTTTTTGCGGCCGTCGGATCGACGGTCGAACACCAGCAGGATGCGCAGGGCCTCATGTTGCCGTTGACGGCGCTCATCGTGATTCCTATTCTCTTCATCACGGTCGTCGTGGAGAGTCCGAATTCGACGCTTTCGATCATCCTGTCGGTGATACCCTTCTTCTCACCGATCTTGATGATCGTTCGGATCGCCGTCACGACCGTACCGCTCTGGCAGGTCTTTGCGTCCTTCGCATTGCTCTGCTGCACGTTCGTAGGCGCCGTATGGGCGAGCAGCCGCATCTATCGCGTGGGGATCCTGATGTACGGAAAACGTCCGACGATCCGGGATCTGATTCGATGGTTCGCCTATCAGTAGACGGCGTCCCCACGAGGATCGCTTTTTTGCCTGCATCGCGCAGGAACCTGCCAGGGCGCGACCGTTTGAACCATAAACTCCTGAGGTTACTGGGTTTTCCGGTTTCGAAAGAGCTTCCCGTCGTTTCTCCTTCTTATCTCTGTGGAGACATGCAAATTGCCGGCACAACCCGCTTCGCAGTCGCGCTGATGGCGGCCGTCTTGCTCGCCTCGTTTCCAACTGCAGACGTGTCGGCGCAGTACTTCCGCTACGGCAAGAACAAGGTGCAGTATGAGGCCCACGACTGGCAGTACGTGCAGTCCAAACACTTCGACGTTTACTACTACGACGGTGGGTACTACCTCGCTGATTTCACGGCCAAGGCCGCCGAGGACGCGTATGAGCGCATTTCCGAATTATTCCAGCATCAGATTTCGGATCGCATACCCATCATCGTCTATCAGAGCCACAACGATTTCGCGGTCACGAACGCGGTCGAATTGCCGACCTACTCCGAAGGTATCGGAGGCGTGACCGAGTTGTTCAAGAATCGTGTCGCCATACCCTTCATGGGCGACTACCGCGAATACCGGCGCGTCGTCCACCACGAGTTGGTCCATGCCGTCATCAACGACATGTTCTATGGCGGATCGATCCAGTCGATCCTACAGAACAACATCCAGCTGCGCATTCCGCTCTGGTTCAACGAAGGATTGTCGGAGTACTCGGCGCTGGGCTGGGACACGAATTCCGACATGTACGTCCGGGACGCCGTCCTTGAGGACTATCTCGCTCCCATCCCCTATCTGAACGGTTACTTCGCCTATCGTGGTGGACAAAGCGTCTGGGACTACGTCGCGGAGCAGTACGGACGTGAGAAGATCGGCGAGATTCTTCAGCGACTTCGTCTTACGAGATCCGTCGAATCGGCCTTCAAGCGGTCGACCGGCCTGAAGTTGGAGGAACTCTCCGAGCGGTGGCACAAGACGTTGAAGGAAGTACACTTCCCCGAAATGGCCGCGCGAGAGGATCTCGACGAGATCGGGAAGGCGCTGATCACCCGTGAGGAGGGCTATTACAATACGAGTCCGGCCATGTCGCCCCAGGGCGATCGGATCGCTTTCATCACGACGCGCGGGGCCTTCTTCGACGTGTATCTCGCCAATGCGAACGACGGCAAGATCATCCGCAAGCTGATCGACGGCCAGAACAATACCGAGTTCGAGAGCCTCAAACTGCTGACTCCCGGCATCACGTGGAGTCCGGACGGCAAAAAGGTCGCCGTCGCGGTGAAGAGCGGCCCCTCGGACGCGATCGCCGTAGTCGACGTCGACACGAAAGAGACGCTCCACTATCGCATCCCCGACGTGGACCAGATCATCGCCGTCTCGTGGAGTCCGCTTGGCGGTAAGTTGGCCTTTGAGGCATCGATGGACGCGCAGAGCGACATCTACGTCCTGGACCTGGAGACCCACGAGACCATCAATTATACGAGCGATCTTTTCTCGGACCACGAGCCGTCGTGGAGTCCCGACGGCACGTCGCTCCTCTTCCACAGCGACCGAGGGTCCCACACCGCGCTCGGTCGATACAGGGAAGGCAACTTCCAGATGATCGACCACGACTACGGTCAGGACGACGTGTATCTGCTTCGTCTCGACGAGGGGCACGCCGAGCGCCTTACGTTCAACGAATTGTGGGACGATCGGAGTGCGAAATTCGCGCCCACGGGTGACAAGATTCTATTCATCTCGGATCGCAACGGCATCTTCAATCTGTACGAAAAGGATCTCGTAGGCGGTGCGATACGTCCGCTGACCGACGTTTCGCGCGGCATCATTCAAGTATCGCTCTCGGCCGACGGCAAAAAGGCGGCTCTCGCGAGCTTGAAGGAGGGTACGCCCTCGATCTACTTGATGAAGACGCCGTTCGAACGTGTGCTCGACCGCGACGAGCTTACGCCGACGGTGTGGGCGCAGCGGGTCATGCAGGAGACGGCGCGTCCCGCGCCCGCGGTGGCACTCGCACAGAACTCGCTGCTGCAAAGCAATCCGTTGCTCCGCGACGCATCCGACGGCGTCGCGTACGCCCATTCTCCCGGAAGGCGCTCCTCTCTGCTGGCAAGCCGCGCACCTATCGTCGAACCGGACGTCGACGATGAATCGCCGTACGGGACGAACGGACAGGAAGA
>CAZMXY010000059.1:0-3440 GCA_964570345.1 uncultured Rhodothermales bacterium
CCTGTTTGCATGACGACCGCCGGTCCGCGACGGACCGGCTCACTGATGATCCAGGTAGTTTTTCTCGAACGTGGGATTAGCAGCGGCCAGCTTGAGGAACACGTCGAGCGGAACCACCTCGAATTCCGGACCGAGACGATCGAGAATGGTTTTGACGTGTTCGATGCTGCGCCACTGGCGCACGTGCATCGCCAGAAAATAGGGTCGCTCCGAGTTCAGCCGAGCCAGCTCCTCCAGATCGGCGACCGCCTCGTCCACGGGACGACGCTCGCTCAGGTAATAGTCGTACGACAGGAAGGGGCGTCCGTCGCGGACGTCGAACGTGTGAGCCGGACCGTAGCCGTTCACGAAGCCGATCGCCGCAGGCATCCCCTCGTAGTACGCATCCACGATCTCCTCCGGCAGATCGAGATTGCCGACGAGCCGATTGCCCTCGGAGTAGTCCATGATCTCGAATACCCGGAGGTCCAGTTCCTCCATCAGAGCCCGCGCTTCGTCGATGAGCAGCGGCAGTTGATCTGAGGGAATCGGCTTCGGATACATGTAGCCGGGTCCGGAGAGGACGCCGATAAAGTAGTCGTTCGGCGAAGCCATGTCGAAGAAGTACTGGAGCAGCGCAGGGGAAAGCCAGGACCAGTTCATCGTCACTTCCCACGCATACGGAATTTCTCCTCGTCCGGGCTGAAGCCAGGCGCCAATTCCCAACCCGTCCGTCTGAATGCAGGTGACGTAGACCTTCCTTTCCGGCACGAGTGTCGTCTCGGGCTCGACGTTGTGGTTGTTGGTGAAGCGATATCCCGGCGTGGTGGGGATCTGCGTGTTGAAACTGGTATTCGGAAGCGAATTCAATCCCTCCATTTTGAGGGCATGACTCGACGTAAGCGTCACATGTTGCCCTTCGGTATCTTTCTTGTAAGAGTGCCAGCCCATCACGATCGACCGCGGATTCATCTCTCCGAGGAGTCGGTCGGCAAGGTCGTATTCGAGGGTATCCGCGGGATCGGCGGAGAGGTCGGTAAAAAAGGCTTTCTGATAGATCCCGAAATCAGCCACGCCGGGCTCCATTACGTTGTCCCAGACGCCGCCCATCCAGACCACGTAGTCTTTGCTCGTGCGCTCCCAATACCGGTCGTAGGCCCACTGATAGATTTCATAGTCGGACCATCCGGAGAAACGGCCGCGGAAGTCTTCGACGGCCGTCAGGCCGTGTCGTTCGACCAGCGGGATGAGGTCTTCGGAAACGACGACGGCATTCTCGAGCCCGGCCACCGTGAAGGCGACGATGAGTGACGTGCGCTCGTCGGTGTCCCATACGACGTATCCGTCGGCAAATTCGGAAAACCGAGAAAGTGCCGCGTCAGCGGACGGCAGTTGAGTGAACCGAATACCATGGACGTCGCCGTAGTATGCATGAACGGACTCGGTAAACGTAAACGTCCAGCCCGGCGGATAGATGAAATACAGGCGCGGGGCGCCCTGGTTGGCCAGGCCCTGCAGGCTGATCAGCATGGCATTCGTGGGCAAATCGCCGTCGACGGTCCAGTCGTCCGCCAGTCTCATAAAGTGGGCATCCGTCGGCTCCTGCGCCGAGCCGTACTGAGCTCCGGCGGCGGTGAGGAGGGCTATCGTGAGCATCAGGACGCGCCGGATGGTAGGCGAAGGCATGATTTCGGTGCGTGATGGCTGAATCGAGGCGAGCGAGGTTGACGTCTCAGCTCTCCTCTGATACCCTGCGGAACGCGTAGAAGATCGGACGCGCACGAGTAGAGCGCAGTTCGATTAACTCCAGGACGTCGGCGTCCGGTGCCAGGCGATACTCGCTGTAGATGCGGAGGGGGACGGCGCCCTGGGACGACAAAACCGTCATGCGCTGTTCGACCGCCAACGTACGGCCGCCGTCCTTCCACAGGGCCGAGACGTCTCGCGTCGCACCCGGATCCACGCGGACGCCGAGGTGACGGTTGTCCAGCCACGACCGCATCGGAACGTCGTGGGACGACCCATCCGGCGCGACGCGCAGCGAATCGACTCCCTGCACGCCGCCGGAGCCGGTCCACGTGCGCGTCAAGAAGACCGTCGTGCCGTCGATCCGAACGTCGAGCGTCAAGGTGCGCCAGGGGTCGACCGGCGTTCCGGCGTCCAAGATGAGTTCCCATTTTCCCGATAGAGGCTCGCTCTGCTGCATGCCTAGAATGAGAAAAGCCAGCACGATCACGCCGATTCCTCGTTTCATATATGGCATATTATTTTAAGTATGAATCGAACATGCATTTATACTAAATTTGCGGATGTACTTCCAGTTCGACGTGGGAAAGACGTCATTTTTTCCCACGCGTCTGGTCCGGCGTGTCTCGCGGTCGCCGCAACGTGGAATTCGAGCTTCGACATCTCAACGGCGTCGATTATGCGGTCGTCGGCCTCTACATGCTGATGGTGGTCGGCGCCGGCGTCTACCTGGCCCGGTTCAACAAGTTGACCGGCGACTATTTCAAGGGGGGCGGGCGCATTCCGTGGGGCCTTTCGGCCGTCTCGCTGTTCGTCTCCGGCTTCTCCGCCTTCATGTTCGTGGGCGCGGCGGGGTATACGTACCGTAACGGAGTCGCAGCCGTCGCTCTCTTCAGTCTGGCGTTTCCCGCTTATCTGCTCGGATACTTCATCTACGGCCGCCTCTGGCGACGCAGCCGCATCGACACGCCGATGCAGTTTCTCAACCGTCGCTATTCGCCCGGTACGACCTATTTTTACACGGTGCTGTCGGTCATTCCCAACGTCCTCGTCCTGGGAATCTCCATCTACACGCTGTGCATCTTCATCTCCACGGCCCTAGGTTTCGGGGAGGAGGCATTCGACCTCGGAATGGCCGAGGTGAGCGGATTTCAGCTCACGCTCATCGTCACCGGTTTCGTGATCGTCTTCTACACGATGCTCGGCGGTCTATGGGCGGTCGTGGTGACCGATGCCCTCCAGTTTCTCGTGCTGTTCCTGGTTACGTTGATCGTGCTGCCGGCAGCCTATTTCTTCCTGGGCGGCGGCGACACCGGCGCGGGCATCACTCGTCTCCTGCGGGAGGCTCCCGAGGGTTATTTCAGCCTGTCGGTGGAGGGCCAGCCCCCCCTCTTCTGGCTGGCATACTTCATAAACATCGTACTGGGCTACAACGTCAACTGGCACATTGCGCAGCGGTACTACAGCGTGCCGGATGAGCGCGACACGAAAAAAATGGCGCTGTGGTGCGCGGGGCTGAGCCTCGTGTTGCCGTTGATGTGGATCCTGCCGGTGATGGCCGCGCGCGTCCTCTTTCCCGATCTCGCGGGGATGTGGCCCGCGCTGGCAGAGCCCACGGAGGCCGCGTTTGTGACGCTGGCCATGACGATCCTGCCGCACGGCATGCTGGGCGTAATGGTCGCGGCGATATTCGCGGCCACCATGAGCTCGGCCGA
>CAZMXY010000059.1:3540-20239 GCA_964570345.1 uncultured Rhodothermales bacterium
GCATGCTGGGCGTAATGGTCGCGGCGATATTCGCGGCCACCATGAGCTCGGCCGATACCACGTTCAATTGGCTCGCCGCCGTCGTGACGAAGGACGTGTACGTACCGGTCCACGAACGCGTACGCGGGCGCGCACCGACCGAGCGGCTTCAGCTTGCCGTGGGGAAGGCGAGCGTCGTCGTGATCGGCGTCCTGGCCATCTGGATCGCGTTGACCATGCAGCGCTTCGGCGGCGCCTTCGACGTATATCTCCGTGCCAACTCCCTTTACGGCCCGCCCATGTTCATTCCGGTGCTCCTCGGGCTCGTCTACACCCGGACGCCGTGGTGGTCGGGCATGACCGCGTTCGGCGTCGGCGTGCTCGCCGTACTCGCCGGGGCGGCGGCAGCGAACGTCTCGGCCGGCATGCCCGTACGATCCTTTGGTGACGTCTTCACGAACGTCGAACTTACCGTCTTCGGCCTGCAGATGGGCCGCTACGAGCTGAATACGCTGGTCGGCATCGGCGCCTCGTCGGCGTGTTTCTTCGGCTCGGCACTGGTACGCCGACGGCATGGGGCCTTCGCCGAACGCATCATTCGATTCGAGAGAGACCTGAAGACGCCCGCCCATTCGATCGGCCGAAAGCTCGATCTGCGCGGCCTGAGGGCCTATTTCCTCGCCGGCTGGCTTGCCGTGGGGATCGGAGGCATTCTGCTCCTGCTGGCGACCTTCGATCTCGGCGGCGGCAGGTCGTCCCTGAACGTGGCCGCGGGTGCCCTGTCGATACTGCTCGGGGTTCTCGTCGTCGGAGCCGCCTACCGCTACCTGCGGCGCACGAAAACGTCGGCCTAGATTGACGAACTCGGCCGGCAGATTCTCGCGGAAATACTGGACGTCGGGCGGATTGCCGCCGGCACGCGGAGAGGGCGGGAAGGAGAAGGAGGATGAGCAGCGGCCGAATTACGAAGCCGTGGAACCGGTCCGGGATCGCGTCGCGTGCGTGAGGAGACGCAGGCGTCGTCCGGCGAAAAAACGCGATGAGCAGACGGGTGAATCTTGACTATTACATCATGCGATGGTAAGGTGTTTACATTAAAAACATAGTTTCATATGTGAACTGAACGGACCAGGATTCTGATGGATACGAGGACTGCACGCGCCACATGGCCATCGGAGGGGTCTTGCCTGTTAAGCAGTCCTTGCGCCCAATCGAAATCGTACGGAACATACCGGCCATGAGTAGAGAAGTAGGCCAATCAGTCCAGGCGGACGGACACGACGGGAAAGATAAAAGGCACCACATGGTAGAACGGCCGGACAGAGAGAGGGGCCCGGTGCGCACGGCGCTCGTCGGATTGGGAGGCCACGGGCGGACCATCCAGGAGGCGGTCGAGTCGGCGGCCAATCTCGAGGTCGTAGCCGTCTACGACGTCGTGGATGCCGAGCGAAGGGCTTCCGCTGAACGCTTCGGCTGCGACGCGCCATCTTCCTATGATGCCGTGCTCCAACGGGACGACCTGGAGGCCGTGGTGCTCGTTACGCCTAACCACCTCCACCGCCCGCAGGCCGAGGCCGCGTTTGCCGCGGGCATGGACGTCTTCGTCGAGAAACCGATTGCGAATACGGTTGAAGACGGACTGGCGATCATCGACGCCGCCGAACGGTCGGGCCGGCTTGTCATGGTGGGCCATAACATGCGGTTCGCCCTGGCGACGCAGAACGCCCTCGAATTTCTTCTGGACGGCCGTCTAGGCACGGTCGTCAGTGTGGAGATTCATTTTTCCGCGGATAATGCGACGCGCCTTTCGGCGGATGCCTGGCGGCTTCGGCCGGATCAGTGCCCGCTCCTTCCCGTGATGCAGCTCGGCATCCACGGGATCGACCTCGTGCAGTGCCTGCTCGGACCCATTCGGAACGTCTACGCCCATTCGCGGTCGGTCACGACGCGCCCTGAGGTCGTCGACAGCGTGACGGCGGTATTTGAGTTGGATGGGGGTGCGACGGGAACCCTCGTGAGCAATTACTGCACCCAGGTGCTTCTCGAGTATCGAATCGCCGGCACGGAAGGCACGCTGCAATGCACTCCGCACCGATGCTGGTTCCGCAGGACGAAAGACACCGACGGCCGAGGTGACGGTCCGGCCGAGGTCTACGACTATACGGAGTACGATGGAGACAGCTACCGGCTTCAGATGAAAGCGTTCGGCGAGGCCGTTCGAACGAGGGAACGCTCGGAGATCTACGGTTGGGACGGGCTGCAAGCGCTGGCCGTCGTGGAAGCCCTACAGCGGTCCGCCACGGAACGGACGCCGCAGCCGGTGCGCTCCTTTCACGAGCGACGCGGAGGCGCCGTCGAAAAACCTCACCTGCAATCGCGCGAATAGATCATCCCACTTCTCTAGCCGATGACCTTCAACGCCATGGCGCACCTTCTCTGCGCGCTCCCGTTTCTGCTCGGGTGCGCGGCGTTGCCGCCACCGGTGCACGGTCAGGCTGAACTGTGGGCCGGCCTGGTGAAGACGAAGGGCTACGTCGTGGGTTCGCCGCTGGCATCGAGCGGATTGCACCGGTTCGACGGCGACACCACGTGGTCGCACGTCGGATGGAATATTCCACGCGTGTCGGGCGTGGCCTTCGACCCGAACGATCGCGAGGTCATGTTTCTTGCCGCCGGCAACGGCGCGCTGCGTACGATGGACGGCGGTCGTTCGTGGATGATAACGACGGGCTGGGAGGTGACCGAGGCGCAGGACGTCGCCGTCGATCCGCAGGCGCCCGAGCACGTCTACGTAGCCACGGCCTACGGCGTCTGGCGGACGAGCGACCGGGGCGAGAGCTGGACCGAGGCCACCGCCTCGCTTCCCGAGAAGTACACGCAAGCCGTGGCCGTCGATCGAACACAGGCGGGCCGAGTGCTCATCGGGACCTGGGGCGGTCTCTACGTTTCCGAAGACGGCGGAGGGTCCTGGGAGCTCGTCGCGTCGGACGGCATTCCCGTGCACGACCTTCAGCAGAGCGTATCCGAGCCCGACGTGTGGATTGCCGCCACGAACCACGGTGTGGGGGTCTCCGACGACGGCGGCCGGACGTGGCGTTTCGCCGGGGAGGACGTGGACGGCCGCACCATACTGGCGGTGGCCGTCGATCCGTTCGACGAAACGAACATGGCTGCGGCCGGTTGGGACGGCATCTTCTTGAGCACCGACGGTGGACGGCGGTGGAAGGAAAGCGCGGCGGGATTGCCGGTACCCGAGACGTACGAGGTCGTCTTCGACGTGGGCGAGCCCGGCCGGCTCTGGGCGGCCACGGTCGAGCACGGCATCCACTACTCCGACGATTCGGGGGCGAGCTGGCACTATGCCGGGCTGAACGGCGCCCTCGTCTTCGACATGACGTTTGTCGATTCGACGCCGAAATGACATTCACACCGAACGGTCTCAGTAGAGTTACGGTCTTGGCGGCGGCTGCCTTCCTCGCGGTCGCGAGCTGGATTTCTCCCGTGCGAGCTCAGGAGTCGGGAGAACGGCGCATCAGCAGGGCCGAGCAGCTTGCGCCGTATCACGCCCGGCGGGATTCGGTCATCGCCTACTACGCCGACCAGATACCCCCTGACGACCTGAGTCGCGGCGGCTACTTTCAGATCGCCGCCAATCTTCATCTGAATCGGAATCACGACTGGGTCCTCGCCCGGCTCGATTCCATGGTGGCTGAGGACCCGCGCGGCGACATGTTCTGGATGTACCCCTTCGTCACGGCGTACTTCGCCGGCAAAGACGTCCTACCCCCCGACTACAGGCATGCACTGCGCGATCTCTGGCGGACGTACATGCCCTACCGAGGAGACACGGAGAATCACTGGGTGCTTTACTACGCCACGCTCTACTTGATGGCCGAGGAGCATCCGGACGAACCGGGCGAGCGCTGGTTTACCGGCAAGAGCTCAGAGCAAAATCTCGAGGAGGCACGCTCCTTTCTCGAGCACTGGACGGATCTGACGACGACCATCGGTCAGGGTGAATACGATTCGCCGCATTATCTGAAGGTGTTTATCGCACCGATGGCCCTTCTCTACGCGCATGCGAAAGATCCCGCCATGAAGCAGCGCGCTTGGATGACGTTGGATTACCTGATCGCCGACTATGCCGTGGAGAGCCTCCGGGGGCTCTACGGCGGTGCGCACAGCCGCGTCTATGAAAATGAGGTGGTAGAGCCCTGGGTGCCGGCGTCGTCCCGCTTCTCCTGGCTGCTCTGGGGCAACGTGCCGTTCGGACCCAGCGGCGAGACGTTCATTCTGGCCGTCAGCGGCTACGAACCTCCCGAGGTGCTTCATCACGTCGCGACCGACCGTTCGAAACCGTACATTCACCGTGAGCTTAAACGCACGCGGCACCGCATTCGCAACAGCCCGGTCAAGAACGCCCCCGTCTACAAATACACTAAGATGCGGCCGGAATACGTCCTCGGTTCCAGCCAGGGAGGGCTTCTCCAGCCCATCCAGCAGCAAACCTGGGATCTCACGTGGGCCGTCGACGATCCGCGCGGGGTGCACAACACGCTCTTCACGCTGCATCCCTACTCCTCCCCGTTCGAAGGGACGATGTACTTCGCCGAGCACTGGCCCATGGTGACGGAGCTCATCGTGCGTTCGAAAACCGAATACGACGCGCCGACGAAGTGGACGGGAGGATCTCCTTACGAACAAGTCTTTCAGCACGAAGACGTCGTCATCGCGCTCTACGACATACCCGAGGGCACGCGCTTTCCCCACGTCAGCGGCTTCTTCTCGCGTGATCTATCCGAACGGCAGGAGGATGAAAGCGGATGGATTTTCGCGGTCGGAGGCGAAGCGTACGTCGCCTACTTTCCGCTGGCCCCCTACGAGTGGCGGCGCGAGGAATCCGGAGACTGGCGGCTGCACAGCCCGCACCTGAAAAACGGCGCCGTGGTGCAGGTCGCGCCGGCGTCATCGTATCCGACGTTCGAGGCTTTCAAAACGGCGGTCAAGGTGCTGCCGATCGACGTGTCGGACGTGCCGGTCCCGCAGGCGCGCTTTACATCGCTCGACGGGGCGGCGCTTCACGCCGTCTTCGGGGACGTGCCGACGGTGGATGGGCGGCCGGTCGACTATGAGAACTGGCCGCTTTTCGAGGGACCGTTCCTGAAGGCGGAGAAAGGCGGCAAGAAACTGGAGATCCGCTACGGGACGCGGCTTCGGCTGTTGGATTTTGACGAACTGACCATCGAGGATCGAATACTCACCGAACCCGCGCCGTGACGACTCCCGCGAAACCTTGCGGGGACTCGATCTCATCCTTTTCCCTTAACCCAGCCTGAATCATGTACGACGACTTATTCAAAACGGACTATCCCGTATCGGAGGAGCAGATCACGTTCTTTCGAGAGAACGGCTATGTGCGATTCGATGGCGTGCTAAACGACGTGGAAGTGAACGTATTGAGGAGCGCGATGGACGATCTGCGCGCCGAGCGAAAAGGATTCGTGCGTGACCTCGCAGCGGACGGTGCGGACGCAAGTCCGGAGAAGCGGGAACGGATCCTTCAGATGCTGAATCTATGGGAGAATTCGCCCGCCGTGCACGCCTACGTCTTCGGGGGCCGCGTCGCACGGATGGCCCGACAGCTCACCGGCAGCTCCGCGATTCATTTGTACCACGACCAGGCCCTGATCAAAGAGCCGGGGCCGAGTGCAGCCTCTCCATGGCATCAAGACCAGCCGTACTGGCCGTCGAAGGAGCCCGGAATGATCTCCTGCTGGATGGCGCTCGACGACGTGACGGTCGAGAGAGGATGCATGCAATTCATACCCGGCTCGCACAAGTGGGGAGAATTCCCCCCGATCGAGTTTTCAGGAGACGGTCCGGCCCTGCGAGAACACCTGACGGACGAGCAGCTCGAGCGGTGGAACCCCGTCGCGGTCGAGCTCGAGGCGGGAAGTTGTACGTTTCACCACGGACTCACCTTCCACTTTACCAATCCGAATACCACGGACAAGATTCGACGAGCCCTGGTAATCATCTTTATTCCGGAGGGCGTCACCTATGCCGCCGACGAGAAGATGGACAACCCGTTCAGCGCGTCGATCACGAGCAAGAAAGGCGAAGCGCTTAGAGGTACGCGTTTCCCTCGCCTCTTCTGAACGCGATTCGTCCCCGCCGTCAAGGAGGATGCCACACGTGATAGATTTGAACCACACCATTACGGCCTCGTCGCTCCAGCCGAAGATCGATCGACTTTGGGAGCTCTCGGCGGCCAAGATTCGCAGCATCGAGGCCGACTATGACGCGTCTCGCGGAGCACCGGTGTATACCGTCGAAGGACGATACGTGGCGCGCGGCTGGACGGAATGGACGCAGGGCTTCCAATTCGGGTCGTCCATTCTGCAGTTCGATGCGACGCACGAGGGGGAATTTCTCGACCACGGACGAAATCAGACGGTCAGCCGAATGGCAGCGCACGTCACGCACACCGGCGTGCACGATCACGGATTCAACAGCGTAAGTACCTACGGCAACCTGCTTCGCCTTCACGCCGAAGGGCGGCTGGAAGAGGATCCCTGGCAGCGAAAATTCTACGAGATGGCACTGAAGTGCTCGGGGGCCGTGCAGGCGATGCGGTGGACCGGCCTTCCGGATGGAGGCTTCGTCTACTCGTTCAACGGTCCCCACTCTCTCTTCGCCGACACGATTCGATCCATGCGCGTGCTCGCCCTGGCTCACCAGTTGGGCCATGTGCTCTCGGGTGAGAACGACGTCCGCATCTCCCTCCTGCACCGCCTGCTTCAACACGTCGAGGCGACGGCGCGCTACAACGTGTACTACGGCGAGATGCGAGACGGCTACGACGTTCGGGGCAGAGTGGCCCACGAAAGCATTTTCAATCTGAACGACGGCCGCTATCGGTGTCCGAACAGCCAGCAGGGCTACTCGCCGTTCAGCACGTGGACGCGCGGGCTCGCCTGGATACTGTGCGGCTTCGCCGAACTATTAGAATGGCTGGCCACGGTGCCGGAGGACGAATTGATCGAGCACGGCGGCAGAGAATCCGTCGACGCCTTGATGATGAGGGTCGCGAGGGCGACCGCAGACTTCTACATAGAAAGCACACCCGCTTGCGGCATCCCGTACTGGGATACGGGCGCTCCGAACCTGCATCGGCTTGGAGACTATCGGAACCAACCGGCCGATCCGTTCAACGACGTCGAGCCGGTGGACAGTTCGGCCGCCGCCATCGCGGTACAAGGTTTTCTGCGACTGGGGCGCTTTCTTCAGCAGCGGGGAGACGACGATGGGAATCGTTACCTGCAAGCCGGACTCAGATTGCTCGACACCCTGCTGAGCGAGCCGTACCTCAGTACCGACACGGCCCACCAGGGCCTGATCCTCCACGCCGTGTACCATTGGCCCAACCGCTGGGATCACGTTCCGAAGAACCGGAACGTCGCCTGCGGAGAGTCGACCATGTGGGGCGACTACCACGCGCGTGAAGCGGCCCTCTACGTTCAGCGGATCGTCCGTGACGAGCCCTACGTGACTTTTTTCCCCGACAAGGCCGCGACCGAACGTTCCGCCACCGCTTCGTGACACTCCGACGTACGTCCGACTTCACGCAAACGAGTAAAGCACGCACAACGAGACTCATTTTCCAATGACGCGACCAGAGTACGCGACATGAGCGAAAGGAAAACGCATAACGTCGGCATCGTCATGAACGGCGTGACCGGACGTATGGGGTCCAATCAGCACCTCCTTCGGTCCATCGTCGCCATCATTAAACAGGGTGGGGTCAAGCTGAGTGAAAGCGAAGTGATCATGCCCGATCCGGTGCTGGTCGGACGGAACGCCTCCAAGCTCGAAAAATTGGCGGCGCGCGCGGGCCTCGAGAAATGGACGACCGACGTCGATGCCGCCTTGGCCGATTCGGGGAACCGGATCTACTTCGACGCGCAGACTACGGATCGGCGTGTTGCGAGCGTGGAAAGGGCCATCGAAGCCGGCAAGCACGTCTACTGCGAGAAACCGACCGCCCTGAATACGGCCGACGCGCTCGCACTTTACGAGCGGGCCGAAACGCGCGGCGTCAAACACGGAGTCGTGCAGGACAAGCTCTGGCTTCCGGGCTTCGTGAAACTCAAGACGCTGCAAGAAATGGGATTTTTCGGCGAGATGCTCTCCGTCCGAGGGGAGTTCGGCTACTGGGTGTTCGAAGGCGACGTCGTTGCGCCGCAGCGTCCGTCCTGGAACTATCGCAAGGAAGACGGCGGCGGCATCATCCTCGACATGCTGTGCCACTGGCGCTACGTACTCGATAACCTTTTCGGTCGGGTACGTGCCGTTACCTGTCTGGGGGCGACGCACGTCAAGCGGCGCTGGGACGAAGATGGGCTGCCCTATGAACCGACGGCCGACGACAGCGCCTACGCCACCTTCGAGCTCGAGGGCGGCATCGTCGCTCACTTCAACTCGTCGTGGAGCGTCCGCGTCCGTCGCGACGATCTGTTGACGGTGCAGGTCGACGGCACGAAAGGTTCGGCGGTGGCGGGCCTTCGCGAATGCTGGATGCAGTCTTATGGGGCCACCCCCAAACCCGTGTGGAATCCGGACGTCCCCCAACCGATCGATTTCTTCGACGGATGGACGCGCGTCCCCGATCACGCGCCGCATGAAAATGCGTTTAAAGTGCAGTGGGAGATGTTCTTGCGGTACGTCGTTGCCGACGAGGCCTTCCCCTACGATCTGCTCGAAGGCGCCAAAGGGGTGCAGCTCGCCGAGCTGGGATTGGAGTCCTGGCGGAAACGGGCCTGGATCGACGTGCCGGACCTCCACTCGACCGAGGCCTCGATATGAGAAAGGTGGCGATGATCACCGGAGGGGCCGCCGGCATCGGTTTCGGCGTGTCGGAGAGTCTGGCGAAGGAAGGCTACGACCTGGCCCTGTGCGGGCGCCGAGGCGAAGCGGCCGTGAAATCGAGTCTTGAGGCGCTACGCGACCTGGGTAGCGACGTGCTTTACGTGCGCGTAGACGTGAGCGACACGGAGATGCGACGCACGTTCGTCGAGAGCACCCGCCGCCGCTTCGGCCGACTCGACGTCCTGGTCAACAACGCCGGGGTGGCGCCGAAGGAGCGGAACGACCTCCTCGACGCGACGGAGGAAAGCTTCGAATGGGTGCTCGGAATCAACCTGCGCGGCCCCTATTTCTTGATGCAGGCGGCTGCCGTATGGATGATCGAACAGCGTCGAGCGGACCCGTCATTTACCGGCACGATCGTCAACATGACGTCCGTTTCCGCCACCATGGCGTCCACCAACCGAGGGGAGTACTGCGTCTCCAAAGCGGGTCTGGCGATGGCCAGCAAGGTCTGGGCCGTCCGTCTCGCCGAACACCACATCAACGTCTACGACGTGCGGCCGGGCATCATCCGATCCGACATGACGAGCGGCGTCGAGGAGAAGTATGATCGGCTGATCGAGGAAGGCCTGATACCGCAGGCACGCTGGGGACTTCCGGAAGACGTCGGTCGCGCGGTCGCCATGCTCGCGCGCGGCGACCTCGAATATTCGACCGGTCAGGTGCTGCTGGTGGACGGCGGCCTGACTCTGAACCGACTTTAATCAGAACGCAGAGGTTTTAAAATGGATACGGCAGAAGGCGTCCGGCTCTCCGCGGAGCAAATCGAAACCTACCACCGCGACGGATATCTGATCGTCGAGGACCTGCTGACGAATTCAGAGGTGGACGACTTCGTCGGCTACGAGAGCGAGCCCAAACCGGAAGGCTGGCGTGAAGACCTGCTCCACCACACGGACGACGAGCGCTGGTCGCGTCTCGCACGCCATCCTAACGTAACGGGCCCGGTCCGGCAGCTCCTGGCGGCGCGACCCATGATCGTGCAGAGCATGTTTCTCGAGAAGAAACCGGCTCGGGATGACGCGCACCGCGGCCGCGGCATCGCTCTGCATCAGGATCTCCACTACCTGCCGTGCGAACCCGAAACGCTCATGGCGTGCTGGATCGCCATGAGTGATACCGACGGTGAGAACGGAGGCCTGTGCGTCGTCGCCGGCAGCCACAGGCACGGTCTCTACCCAACCCACAAGACCGAGAATGCGGAAGAGCACGACGCCTGGGAAGTAGAATACCGTATGCGCGACCGCGACGGCAAGGAATGGTCGCAGAAGATGTATTCGTTCGAGATAGAAGGGCTCGATCGCGAGAAGATTTTGCAACTCGCCGTGCCGAAGGGCGGCGGCGTATTCTTTGACGGGCGCACCATCCACGGTTCGTACGCCAACCGGTCGAAGGATCGCGTTCGAAGAGCCCTCGCCGTCCACTACGTCCCGGAAGGAACCTGGATGTTTCGGACGGACGTACAGAACGTCGTTCCAGCCGTTTGATCGTTCAAAGCCGATTGAGAATGAGTAACTCCATGCAAAAGGCAATTCTGACGACGACGGTCGGATCGTACCCGATCCCCGACTGGCTGGCGGCCCTGCCGAGCGAGCAGGCCCTCGTCGACGCAACGCGTGTGGTCTTCGATTTGCAGCGCCAGGCCGGCGTCGATCTTCCCGTCGACGGCGAGCTGTATCGCTTCAACGTGAATCACCCCGATACCAATGGGATGATCGAGTACTTCATCGGAGACATGGACGGGATCAGCGGACGCCTCGGGCGCTCCGACTACGAGGCGTTCCAACGCCTGTCGCACATGGGGTTTCGCACCAGGCCGGCCGGAATCGTCACGGGTCCCCTCGGGGAGGGACGATTGAATCTATTGAAGGACTGTCTGCGGGCGGCCTCGGTGGCAGGCGGTCCGTTCAAGTTCACAGTGACCAGTCCCTACATGCTGGCCCGAACGCTCTTGGACCGGCATTACGACGACTTCGAAGCTCTCACGCTCGCGATCGCCGACGTCCTCGCCGATCAGGTTCGGGAGCTTCCGTGCTATTGCCTGCAGGTAGACGAGGCGAACGTACCCGGCAATCCGGAGGCGGCGCCACTGGCCGCAAATGCGATCAACCGGGTCCTCGACGCCTACGATGGAGAGCACGCCGTGCATTTCTGCTTCGGCAATTATGGCGGTCAGACCATCCAGAAGGGCGGTTGGAAGACGCTCATCGACTTCCTGAACAGCCTCCACGCCGATCATCTCGTGCTGGAGCTCGCCCATCGCCCCGACAGCGACCTCGAGGCGCTGCGCGACGTCGACGATCGCATCAAACTGGGCATCGGAGTGGTCGACGTCAAAATCAACCGTGTCGAAACGCCCGACGAAATCGCCGCGGCGATCGACAAGGTCGAGAAGAAGGTAGGACCGGGGCGCGTGCGCTGGGTGCATCCGGACTGCGGCTTCTGGATGTTGAAGCGTTCCGTAGCGGATCGCAAGATTGCGGCGCTCGGTCCGGGTCGAGACCTCTTTCTCCGAAAACTGGAGGCCCTGAACGTCGGGCGAGACCGGTACGTCGACGCCTGAGGATAAAATCCGCACACATGGAAATGCTCGATCCGAACCGCATCGTATCGGATAACAGATCTCGCGAATCCCATCACGAAAGGGATTTCGCGCACGTGGAGGAGCGGCTGGATCGAAAGGGACTCGACGTGGAAGGGGTCGTCGCCCGCGTCGAGACGTTCGAGGTGGCCGTCCCGTCCTGGGCGCTCGGCACCGGCGGCACGCGTTTCGGCCGGTTCCCCGGCAAGGGCGAACCGCGGGACGTGTATGAAAAGATGGAAGACGTCGCCGTTATTCACCAGCTTACCGGCGCCACGCCCCGCGTTTCGCTGCACGTCCCGTGGGACGAACCGGATGACCCGGCGGTGTTGAAGGCCCGGGCCGAAGCCCTCGGACTCGGCTTCGATGCCGTGAACTCGAACACGTTTCAGGACCAGCCCGGACAGCGGTTCAGCTACAAATTCGGCTCCTTAAGTCACACGGACGCAGCCGTCCGACGTCAGGCCGTCGAGCATCATCTGCACGTGCTGGAAATCGGCGAGGCACTCGGATCCGATGCGATTACGATTTGGCTCGCGGACGGCAGCAATTTTCCCGGCCAGATGAATCTCCGAAAGAGCTTCGATCGGGTGCTGGATGGTCTTCGGCAGGTCTACGACGCTCTTCCCGAGGGGTGGCGGCTGTACACCGAACACAAACCGTACGAGCCCGCATTTTACGCGTCCGTCGTGCAGGATTGGGGCTCCTCACTCATGCTGGCGCAGGCGCTAGGGCCTCACGCGAAGTGCCTCGTCGACCTGGGACATCACCTGCCGAATACGAACGTCGAGCTCGTCGTGGCGCGCCTGATCACGGCCGGCCGGCTTGGGGGATTCCATTTCAACGACAGCAAATATGGAGATGACGATCTAACCGCCGGGTCCATCCACCCCTATCAGCTCTTCCTCATTTTCAATGAGCTCGTCGACGCCGACGCGTCGAACGCGGAAGGATTCTCACCGGACTACATGATCGATCAGAGTCACAACGTCAAGGACCCGATCGAGGCCCTGCTGGAGACGGTTCAGGAGCTGCAAAGGGCGTATGCAAAAGCGCTCCTGGTCGATCGCGAGGCGCTGGCGGGCTATCAAGGCGAGAACGACGTCCTCATGGCGGAACGCACCCTCAAAGAGGCGTACGAATTCGACGTCGCTCCCCTCGTCGCCGAGGCGCGCCGGCGCCTGGGCGCAGCCCTTGATCCCGTCGCGGCATTTCGTGCGGCCGGGTATCGCAACGAAACGGCCGGGGCGCGGTCCGGCAGCGTCTACGTTCCGCCGCAGAGCCTGTGAGCCGGTAAGTGACTTCTCGTGCCCCGGACCTCATCGTATGAATCCTCCACGGAGACACATCGCATTCGACCTGGGCGCGGAAAGCGGCCGTTGCGTGGTCGGTGTGTTCGAAGACGAGCGGCTCGCGCTTCGCGAAGTGTATCGATTTCCGACTCATCGAGTCACGGTCCGCGGCGAGTGGTTCTGGGACGTCCTGGCGATCTTCGAGGAGCTGAAGACCGGTCTCTCGCGGGCCGTTGCGGCGTGCGGCACACGCTTTGACGGAATCAGCATCGATACGTGGGCGGTGGATTACGTACTGATCGACCCGGAGGGGCGGCTCCTCGGATATCCGTACCACTATCGCTCGAGCAGGACGACGGGTATGATGGAGGCTGCGTTCAGCGTCGTGCCGAAAGAGCGGATCTACGAATCCACCGGAATCCAGTTCATGCCGATCAACACGTTGTACCAACTGCTAGCCGAACGACGCCGGCGGACAAACCTGTTGGACGTCGCCGACCGGATGCTGCTCATGCCGGCGTATTTACTCTTTCTTCTCTCGGGCGTGAGTAAGACGGATTTTACCGTCGCGTCGACCACGCAGCTTACCGATCCGTACCGGCGCGACTGGTCGTGGGATCTCATTGACGCGTTTGATCTGCCCCGCCGCCTCTTCTCGCAGATCGTAGAGCCGGGAGCACGTCTCGGGCCGCTTCTTCCCGACCTGGCCGAAAAAGTCGGGATCGAAGGAGCGCCGCCGGTATTTGCCGGTGCGAGCCACGATACGGCTGCAGCCGTCGCCGCGATACCGGCCACGGGCGGACGATGGGCCTATTTGAGCTCCGGAAGCTGGTCCCTGATGGGCGTGGAGCTCGACGCCCCGATGGTCAATGAAACCACACTTGTCGGCAATTTTACGAACGAGGGCGGTGTGGAGGGTACGACGCGGCTATTGAAGAACATCTCCGGTTTGTGGCTGCTGCAAACGTGTCGCGGGCGCTGGGCCGAACAGGGTGAGGCCTACGAATATGGAGATCTGGTTCGGCAGGCATCGGCCGAAGGACCCGCGCAGGCATGGGTCGACCCTGACGACGCACGGTTCCTGGCTCCCGGTGACATGCCTGCTCGCATCGTCGAATTTTTGCGCGAGTCGGGGCAGCGAGCGCGCGGCGAGGCCGGCTGGATCACGCGCTGCGTCCTGGAAAGTCTCGCTTTCAAGTACCGGCACGTTTTCAAAGAGCTGGAAGCCGTGACGAATTCGAGTTTCGACCGCCTGCACGTCGTCGGGGGCGGCGCACGGAACGACCTGCTCTGTCAGATGACGGCCGATGCGATCCAACGCGAGGTCGTCGCCGGTCCCGTCGAAGGCACCGTGGTCGGCAATCTGGGAATTCAGGCCATCGCGTCGGGTCACCTGAGCGACATCGCCGCGCTGCGCCGATTGGTGGCGCATTCGTTCGAGATGAAGACGTACCGGCCGGCCCGTACGGCGTATTGGGACGACAACGAAGCGACGTTTCTCGCCGTCACCGCCGGCCGCGAGGGGAGATGACCGGGGGGCCGCCTTCACGGCCTTCGAATGCGAGATGAACTTACATACAGAAACGAAGACATGACGCTGGCAAAGGCGGAATTAGAACACGTAGAGAACCGATGGAAGGACGACGCAGCGCACGGGCTCGACCCGTTGGGGCGTCTGGTGTACCGATCCAACCTTCTCGGCGCGGACTGGCGCATCACCAATACGGGCGGCGGCAATACGTCCTCGAAACTGATGGAGCCTGACCCGTTGACGGGCGACGACGTCGAGGTGCTCTGGGTGAAAGGATCCGGAGGCGACCTGCGAACGGCTGACAAGTCCAATTTCGCCTCTCTGTACCAGGATCGGCTGGTGAAGCTTCAAGACGTCTACTCTCGCGCGGAGGAGAGAGGACCGAAAACGCCGGCAGAAGACGAAATGGTCGGCATGTACCGGCACTGTACGTTCAATTTGAACCCGCGCGCGCCGTCGATCGACACGCCGCTGCACGCGTTCGTACCGTTCAAACACGTCGACCACACGCATCCGGTGGCCTGTATCGCCATTGCAACGGCGGCGAACGGTCCCGAGCTGACGCGGGAGACGTATGGGGATGACGTCGTCTGGCTGGACTGGCAGAGGCCCGGCTTCGAGCTCGGATTACGACTTCAGGACGTCTGCCGACGGCATCCGAACGCGAAGGGCGTCATTCTCGGCGGGCACGGGCTCATCAATTGGGCAGACGACGACGAGGAGTGCTATCTGCTCAGTCTCAGCCTCATCGACCGCGCGGCGGCCTTTCTTTCGGAACGCGGCGCGGACGACTACGCTTTCGGTGGCGCCCGGTACGACAGCCTGCCGGAGAAGGATCGTCGCGACGCGCTCGCGGCCGTACTTCCCTGGCTGCGGGGCCGCGTAAGCGTCGAAAAACGCTTCATCGGGACGATTCAGGACGACGAGGCTACGCTGACCTTCGTCAATTCGAAGGATGCAGGGCGTCTCGCCGAATTGGGTACGTCGTGCCCCGATCACTTCCTTCGAACGAAGATCAAGCCGCTCTACGTGGATTGGAATCCGCAGAAAGAGCAGCTCGACGAACTCAAGGAGAAGTTGTCCGTGGGGCTGGAGGCGTACCGGGAGGATTACGCCGCGTATTATGAGGAGCATAAGCGTCCGGACTCTCCCGCGATGCGCGTGACGAGCCCCACCGTGGTCCTGATTCCAGGCCTCGGTATGATTGCGTGGGGGAAGACGAAGAGCGAGAGCCGAGTTACGGCGGAATTCTACACGGCCGCCCTCGCCGTGATGCGCGGGGCCGAGGCGGTCTCGACCTACACCGCTTTGCCGCGGCAGGAGGCATTCGACATCGAATACTGGCTCCTGGAAGAGGCGAAGCTCAAGCGGATGCCGCCCGAAAAAGAGCTTTCGCGACGCATCGTGGCGGTCATCGGCGCCGGCAGTGGTATCGGTAAGGAAGTCGTCGCTCGCCTCGTCGACGAAGGCGCCGTCGTCGCCGCGCTTGACCTGAGCGAAGAGGCCGCGCAGAAGAGCTCGAACGAGATTCTGGAGAGAGTCGGTTTGGGCATAGGCGTGGCCGGATCCGGAATTTCGAGCTGTGGCGACGCCATCGCTCTGCGGTGTGATATGACGGATCGCGAATCGGTCGCGTCGGCGTTTCGACAGGTGATGCTGGCATACGGAGGGCTCGATCACGTGGTCGTTACCGCCGGGCTGTACGTCAGCCCCGGCGTCGACGGAGGTATTCCCGACGGGGACTGGTCGAGGACGTTCGCGGTGAACGTGACGGGGCCTTACCTCGTGGCCGACGAGGCGGCGAACGTTCTGCGGGCCCAGGGCCTGACGGGCAGCATGATCATCACGACGAGCGTCAATGCCACGGTGCCGAAAAAGGGGAGTTTCGCCTATGATGCCAGCAAGGCCGCTGCCAACCACCTGATTCGCGAGCTGGCGATCGAACTCGCGCCGCTCGTCCGAGTCAACGGCGTCGCCCCCGCGACGATGGTCGAAGGTAGCGCCATGTTTCCACGCGACCGAGTGATCGCCTCGCTCACGAAATACGAGCTTCCCTTCGACGCATCGGAAGATACCGACACGCTGCGCCGGCGCCTGGCCGCCTTTTACGCCGAGCGCACGTTGACCGGGCGAACGATCCTTCCCGAGCATCAGGCGGAGGCGATCTTCCTGCTGCTCGGCGAGCGCCTCAGCCGGACGACGGGCCAGATTCTCACGGTGGATGGCGGCCTCTCCGAGGCCTTCCTGCGCTGAGTGAAAACGGCGCGGATGACCGAAAACGGCGCGGACGACCGAAACGGTCTCGGTTGAGTGAATACCGCGTGCGTTTTCTGTCATCCGCCGCGTTTCGCACCGCGCCGGCTAAGAATCGGCAGAACAAAGCACGGG
>CAZMXY010000060.1:0-20198 GCA_964570345.1 uncultured Rhodothermales bacterium
GCTAGATCCGACGCGCGCCGGCGCTGCACGAAGCTTCACTTTAGAAAACAAACCGCTGAGCGATGTCTCGACGTGTTCTCCTGCTTTACCTCATCTTTCTGCCCGCCGCGGGCGGCTTCGCAACGGCACAGGAGCTCCGTACGGAAAACGTATTCCTGATCACGCTTGACGGCCTGCGGTGGGAGGAGCTGTACACGGGAGCGGATTCTGCGCTCGTGCGCGACGAGCGGTACGTCGACCGGCCGGAGGCGCTCGTCTCGCGGTTCTGGATCGAGGACCCGGATGCTCGCCGAAGCGCGCTCATGCCGTTCTTCTGGAGCGAGATTGCCACGCGCGGGCAGCTCTACGGCAACCGCACGGTCGGCAGCAGGGTGGACGTCGTGAACGGACGGCTGTTTTCGTATCCGGGGTACAACGAGATCCTGACGGGCCGGGCGGATGATCGCATCGACAGCAACGCGAAGCGTCCGAACGAGAACGTGACGGTGCTAGAGTTTCTGAATGAACAGGAAGCCTTCGCAAGACGCGTCGCCGCGTTCGGTTCCTGGGACGTGTTTCCGTACATCATCAATCGCGACCGGAGTGGTATTCCGGTTAACGCGGGCTTCGAGGCCGCATCGGGTGACGATCTGACCGAACGTGAGCGCTTTCTCAATGAGCTTCAGGGACAGATTCCGCGTCCGTGGACGTCCGTCCGCCTGGATGCCTTCACGCATCACTTTGCAAAGGAGTACTTGAGAAAACACCGCCCGCGGCTCCTCTACATCGCATACGGAGAAACCGACGACTTCGCGCATGACGGCAAGTACGATTCCTATCTCGAGGCCGCTCACCGCACAGATGCATTCATTCGCGATCTGTGGGAATGGGTGCAGTCCACGGACGGCTACCGCGACCGGACGACCTTTCTGATTACGACCGACCACGGTAGGGGTGAAATGAAAGAATGGACGGGGCACGGCAGCGATGTGGACGGAGCGCGAGAGATCTGGTTTGCCGTCATCGGTCCGGATACGCCCGCCCGGGGCGAGATTCGGGGCGGCGATCCGCTCTACCAGAATCAGGCGGCGGCGACCGCGGCGGCTTTTCTCGGTGTGGATTATACAGCCGGACGGGACGTCGGTCAGCCGGCAGCCGGCATGTTCGGGGACGAGTGATCGATCGGCCCATCCGGATTCACAAACCGCCTGGCGGCGCGCCTTGTGGCTACCGGCCGCTCCGCTCATAGCGACGAGGCGGTCGCCCCGGCCTCCCCGAGCACCGGGGCGTTCCTTCGCTCGTCAGGCGATGATCACCTCTACGCCGTGCTCTTCGAAGTGAGGGACCATCTCGTCGGGGATCCCGTCGTCCGTGACCAGGACATCGACTTCCGACGGGCCGCAAATCAGGCTCAGTCCGCGCCGGCCGAATTTAGAAGAGTCCGTCACGAGGATGACCTGCTCGGCGACGCCGATCATTACGCGGTTGAGATGTGAGATGCTCGCGCTCGTGGTCGTCAGCCCGTGTCCCACGTCGTAGCCGTCCACCCCGAGAAAGAGCTTTTTGAAGGCGTATTCGCTGAGCATCCGCTCGGCGAAGTGGCCGACGATGGAGCCCGTCGTGGGCCGAAGCTGGCCGCCGAGCATGACGATTTCGACGTCGAGGTTGCCCATGAGCTCGTGGGCCACGTACATCGAGTCCGTGGCAATCGTCAGATTTCTTCGCCCGCGCAGGTGGCGCGCGACCTGCCGCGTCGTGCTGCCGAACCCCAGAATCAGCGTGTCGTCGTTCTCGACGAGCTCGGCAGCCGCCTTGCCGATGCGCTTCTTTTCGTCCGCATGCCGGGCGGCTTGGGTTTCGAAAGGCATGTCGTAGACGTAGTGATCCTTCAGAACGGCGCCCCCGTGCGTCCGCACGAGCAGATCCCGCTCCTCGAGCGTCTGAAGGTCCTTTCGGATCGTAACCTCCGAGACGCCGAAAATTTCGCTAAGCCTGGCGACCGAGGCGTGACCGTAATCTTTGAGAATCTGCATGGTCCGCGCGTGCCTCGTTGCTGCGCTCGGCGCAGTCTGAACGTCCTGCAAGTCGACTGGAGGTGTAGCCATCGAGCGAATCGACACTATTGAAAGTTGAAGGAAAGGCGGCGGACGTGAACGGGCCGCACACGGCTCTTCCGAAACTACTTAAAAAACGAAAGCGCGCGCAGTGATCCCGTCTGGGCAGATTCCATCAAAATTAGTCTCTGCGGTCGGCGGTTCAACTCGCCATCCCAAATATTTCCGGCGCCTAAGACACGAGATGTCCCGAGAGGCTTTTCAAGATCCGAGAATAATCGGGCTTGTTAATGTTTACGTAACTTACGAAACTTGCGATTATTGTCCGAATGATCTACGTTGTGATTTGCCTTAGGACGTCACGCAGGCTATCGGGAGTTCGCGTGCCCGCCATCCCTCCAGTTCACCACCTGACATGTTTCGTTCGTTGCTTCGAATCCTCGCTGCCGCGCTCGCGGTGATGACGGTCTGTGCCCCCTCGTCGGTCCGAGCACAGTCGACCGGAAAAATCGTAGGCACGGTAACGGACGAATCCGGTGAGCCTCTTCCGGGCGTCAGCGTGTATCTCGAAAGCGATCCGACGCGCGGCACGACGACGGATGTCGACGGCGACTACCTCATCCTCTCCGTCCAGCCCGGCACGTACACGATCGTCATGTCCTATATCGGCTTCACCACGTTGAAGCATGAGGACGTCACCGTTTTTTCCGGGCGTACGACTACACTCGACGGCAGGCTGCGGGAAGAGGTCATCGAAGGAGAGGAGATCATCGTCAGCGCCGACCGCCCGATCGTCGTGCGCGACCGAACGACGAGCGTCTCCTTCGTACAACAGGAAGCCATCGATCGGCTTCCGGTGAGAGATCTAGGCGACCTCGTTCGCTTCCAGCCGGGCGTGGTATCCTCGGGCGGAGCCTTTCACGTGCGAGGCGGCCGTTCGAGAGAGACGGCATACCTGATCGACGGCATCCCCGTGCAGGACGTATTTTCGCAGGGAGGCGGAAACACGATGGACATCGAGGTCCAGTCCGTCCAGGAGCTGCAAGTCTTTACGGGAACGTTCGATGCCGAATACGGCGGTGCGCAGTCAGGGGTCGTGAGCGTCACCACGCGAGATCCGGGAAACGTATTCTCCGGCAGCCTCCTCGCTCGAGCTGGAGGCTTCTACGCCGGTTCGGAGGAGCCTTTTATCGGCGGCGACCGCCTCGACCCGCTCGGAACGAAGGACGTCATGCTGACGCTGAGTGGCCCGATCACCCGGTCGTTGGGCAACATCGGTTTCTTTCTGACGGGCAGATATGAGGATCACATGGGCCACCTCAAGGGCGAGCGGCGATTCCTTCCGGAGGACGGGCTCAAAATCGACACGTACCGCCGGTGGTACCGCGACGTGTACTCGCCCGGCGATACGCGAATGATCGCGCTCGATACGGCGCGTACGCCGACCGGCGAATACATCCTAGACCGAAGCGGCGCGCCGATCACGTTCGCGAGCGGCAACAAAGACGTGGTCGACATGGACCGGCGGAGGTCGATCTCCATCAACCCGAAGCTCGTCATTCGTCCGAGCTCCCGAACGCGGCTCACGTACGCCTTTCTGTTCAACGATTGGGAGGGGCAGTTCTACAACGACGCCTGGCGATATGCGCCCGATGCCCGCCCGACGATCACGTCGCGTGACATGACGCACATCGTCACGCTCAGCCAGACGCTGGGCAGCAACAAGGTGCTCACGCTGCGCGGTTCATACAAGACCTCGCATTTCGACTCGTACGCCTTCATAAATCTGGATGACCCGGCCATTCAGTTCTCCGCGCCGGTGGACGACGTCACCGGCTTCAGCCTCGGTTCTACGAGCAACGGGCGATCGGAGCGCTCCGATGAGCAAATTATCATCGCGTCCGATTTCCACTGGCAGTTCAATGACTGGAACGAGTTCAAGACGGGCTTTCAGTTTCGAAACAACACTTTCGTAATCGAAGATCACGACCGGAGCTGGGTGCATCGTGACAATCCAGACGAGCTCTTCCTGAATTTCTCCTATCCACCGGCGCGCAATTTTGAATCCTTCGAGGACTACTACGAGGCGATCAAGAGCCAGCAGCCGATGCTTGTGCCGGAGCTCGAGCGCTTCAAGGTGGACGACCGATTCGAGCAATCGCCGATCGAATTCGCGTTTTACGTACAGGACAAGGTGGAATTCGAGTCGCGCATCGTCGTGAATGCCGGCGCGCGGTTCGAGTATTTCGACGTGCGCGAGCAGCGGATCATCGATCCGCGGACCCCGACCGATCGCATCGGCCTGCCGGAGAATTTCGAGGACACGCCGCCGCGCGCCTATCTGAGCCCGCGCCTCGGGATCTCCTATCCGATCTCCGCCCAGGGTGCATTTCGGGTAGCGTACGGCCACTTCGTACAGATGCCCGCCTATCAGGAGATGTTCAAAAATCCCGTCTTCGCCGAGATCAACGTGGGCCGTCTCGAGGGCCGCGAGGTGGGCAATCCCAGCCTGAAGCCGGAGCGGACGATCAAGTACGAGATGGGTCTGCAGCAGCAGATCACCGAACAGATCGGCGTCGACGTGAGCCTCTTCTACAAGAACGTCCGGAATCTGCTCGGAACCGAGATTTTCGGGACGCTCGACAACGTGACTTACACCCGCACTGTCAACCGCGATTACGGCCTCGTGCGAGGCGGAACGTTCGCCATCGTGCTGAGGCCGCAGGGGATCCTGCTGAATTCGACCTTCGACGTGACCTATTCGGATGCGCGCGGCAGCTCGTCGAACCCGTTCGACGTAGCCAACATCGTGATCGCGGGACGATCGGGAGAGATCGGCGATCTGTACGTCGAACGCAGCATCGCTCCGCTGAACTGGGATCAGACCCTTACGGCCAATCTGACGGCGACATTCGGAAAGCCCCGAGACTGGAACATCGGCTTCATCGGCCAGATCGCGACCGGGCAGCCTTACACGCCCTCCTTCCTGGATCCGAGCCTCGACTTCCCGGAGAACGAGTTCCTGAACGCCGAGCGTAAGCCGATCCTCTTGAACTTCGACGTCAACGCCGAGAAGCTCTTCAAGATCGGCCGTGCTTCGTACGGTCTGCGCGTGCAGGTCGACAACGTCTTCAACTTCCTGAACGAGCAGGTCGTGAACGCCATTTCGGGTCGGGCCGGACAGATCGTGCGCCTGCCGGTCGTGCAGGCCGATCGCGAGGAAGTGATCCGCTTCGCTCGCCTGTTCGACGTGGACGAGGCGGATTTGAATGCACACTGGTACTCCCCTCCGCGGCAGGTTCTCGTTGGTCTGAAGGTCACGTTTTAAACTCAAAAGGTCCGCTACCACCCAATTTCCGTCCCCAATCTCTCTGCGATGAGTTCGCACATGTCCCGATCGACGATTCTTCTGCTCTGTTTGGCGTGCCTTCTCGGCGTCGAGGCAGGCGTGGAGCCGGCACTCGCCCAGCGCAAGGACGACGTCGCCTCTGAACGCGCGGCGCGGCAGGCGGCGATCGCAGTCGACGAGCAGATGGAAGAGCTCGCGGCCGAGTACCGCCGCATGATGAAGAGCGGCCAGATTCAGGCGGGGCCGCTGTCGTTTCGCAACTTTGTAAGAGGCGGCGTCGGCACGGGCAATCTGATCCAGGTGCCTTACGTCACGAATCTGAACGTGTCGGCCGGGTACTGGGGCGGAACGGTCTCGCCGAACTTCATCACGTGGCCCCGCGGGTCGGGGGTGGAATACGGCCACACCATGGGTTTAATGGTCGCGGGCGAAGTGGTCAACGACAACAACGAGACGATTCGAATCATCTCCGACAGCTACAACCGCAGCGGCGGCGATCAACATCCCTCCGGCAGCCACAAATACTTCTTCAATGCCGTCCCCGGATACTACAACATGCGGGGAGATCCGGGAACGACGAACCGCCTCAACGACAACGCGTCGGACCGGGCGCTGCTGCAGCAGACGGGCCGCTATTTCGTCGGCGGGCTGAACGAGGACCGCAACGGAAACGGCGCGCTGGATCCGGGCGAGGATGTCAACGGGAACGGTGTACTCGACTCGGAGCTGATCAACTTCAGAGAGTATCCGGCGCAGTCGAATTTCCCCGATTCATGGCCGCGGTTCTGGCCGCCGGGCTCTTACGTCGGAGACGACCGCCCACCGTGCTCTTTCGAGGAGGGATCGAACTGCGACCCGGGCCCGGGACTGCGGGCGGGCCGATGGAACGGCTTCTACGGCTCCTTCGTGCGGGCCGATCAGGAATCCTACTATGTGGCCGACGACCGCGATAACGACGAGTTCGCGTACTATCCGTTTACCAACCCGGCCACCGGCGAGCCGGACACGCGCGACTGGGCGAACGGAGGACGGCGCGGCCTCGGTACGGAGGTGCACGTCCGCCAGTATCAGTGGGCCAGCATCCTCGCAGAGGACCTTTTCATCAGCACCTTCGACATCTACAACGTCAGCGAGAAGGAGATTCCCCAGACGATCGTCGCGATGATCGTGGACTACGACATCGCGGGTTCCACGAGCGACAACGAGGCCTACTTCGACACGGAAGACGACATCACCTATCAGTGGCTGAAGCGCAACCTGACGATCAACGGGTTCAAGGTCGGATATGGGGGCGTCGGCTTCCTCGAAAGCCCCGGCATCGCGGACGACGGGGTCGACAACGACAGCGACGGTATTATCGACGAGAGCCAGAGCAACGGCATCGATGACGATGGAGACTGGCGCCCCTTCGAGGACGTGAATGTGAACGGCGTCTGGGATGAAGGCGAGCCGGTGCACGACGATGTCGGATCCGACGGCGTCGGGCCGTACGACGAGGATTACCCCGGGCCCGATCCCGACGGCACCGAGGCGAACGGCATTCCTGATCTCGGCGAGCCGAACTTCGAGTTCACGGACAACGACGAAATCGACCAGATCGGCCTGACGTCGATGGTCATCCGCACGCCGTCGGACTTCGACCGCGATCTCGATGACGATGCGCTATTCTGGGACGAGTACATCCAGCCCGGCCTCTTCATCGTGCCGGAAGAGACGGCGGACATCATCTACGTCTACGGCGCGGGCACCGTCGAGACCCATCCGGGCGACCGCCATCGATTCTCGATCGCCTTTTTTGCAGGGCACGACTTCCAGGACATGCTCCGCAATAAGCGGACGATGCAGAACATCTACGACAGCGACTACAACTTCGCTCAGCCGCCGAGAACGCCGATCCTTACGGCCGTACCGGGCGACAGGCGGGTGACGCTGGCCTGGGATCAGAATGCGGAGGGCTCACGCGATCCGATCTACGGTCTCGACTTCGAGATGTACAAGGTGTACCGGAGCACGGACCCGGAATTCAATCAGATCAAGACCATTACCGATGCGTTCGGCAACCCGCTGCTCTGGGAACCGCTCGAGACGCGGTCGGGCGAAAAGGTGCAGTTCGATCTGGCGAACGGATTGCAGGGTGCTCATCCGGTGCCCGTCGGGGATACGGGCGTGAGCTACGATATGGGGACCGACACGGGGCTCGCGTACCACTATATCGATCCGACGGTAGACAACGGGCGGACGTATTACTACTGCGTTGTCTCCGTGGATCAGGGCTATCACGAATCGTTCTACGAGCAGGGCATCTCGCCGTTCGAGAACCTTTCGCCCATCTCGCCCACGGAAAGCTCGAAGATCATCGAGGTCGACGCGTTCGATCGTCCAACGAACGTCGACCGCAACTGCGCGGTCGTCGTCCCGCAGGCGCCGGCACTCGGATACGTGGAGCCGCACCTGGCGGGCAACGGCATCGAGCGGGCCTCGGGTATCGCTTCGGGGAATCTCGAAGTCGAATTCCTCATCCCGAACGAGGCGAACGGCAAGGGCTACGAGTACGAATTCACGTTCTACGACGACAACGCATACACGGCGCTCGACTCCACCTTCCTGACGGGGGGACGGACGACCGGATTCGTTCTGCGCAACGTCACGACAGGTGACACGCTTGCCACGCTGAGGCATCCACAGCCGAGAGCCGATCTTTTCGACGACAATGCGCTCAAGGCCCGCACCTACGACGGGATGAAGTTCACGATCAGCAATCCGCCGTTCCCTGAGCCGGTGCGCACGGATTGGCTGTCGAATTCGAGCGCCGTCGGTGAGCGCGGATCGGGTACGCCCCGGACCGATGTCGTCGTCACGGCGCAGGGCGACAACACGCCCGTGCCGCGCGACTACGAAATTCGGGTCGAGAGCGCCGGCGTCGACACGTCGAACTCGCTGGGCGCCAGCGGCCGCATCCCGACCAACTTCACGGTCTGGGACGTGACGAATCTCAACAGCCCGCGGAGGGTCCCTTTCCAGCTTACGGAAGCGGCTGCCCCGCTCGTACCGGGTGACACGGCGCGCGGCGCCCTTTCGCCGGGCGACGTCATGAATCTTAGAGTCTTCGGCGTCGATTTCGGGGATTACCGCTACTATGCGCGCTCGACGTGGCGCCTGGAAATTGCGCTGTCGGAGGAGGCGGAGCAGACGGTGAGCCGGTCTCGGCAGGAGGCGCAGGCGCTCTACGACTCGCTGGCGACTCACAACGTGCGCGGCATGGACGCGAGGCCGTACGGGGTCGAGGTTAGGCGTGTCGATCTGGAGGACTTCTACGGCGACATTGCCGTCCTCTACGACGAGATTCTCGACTCTCTCGTCGCCATTCCCGGACTCGCCGCCGTGATCGGGGATCTACCCGACCCCGAGACCACGCGAGAATCGCTCGCGCGCATTCGGCGCCAGGAGCTGCCCGTCAGCGGCGATGTCTTTCTTCTCGAGACGAGCAAGCCGTTCACCCGTCACGACGTGCTCCGCTTTCAGGTGGACGGCAACCGGATGCAGGAGGAGCTCACCGAAGACCTGCTCGACCAGATTTATGTGGTTCCGGATCCATACGTCGCTGTCAACTCGCTGGAATCCCGAAATATCCAGATTTCCGGTAGGGGTGAGCGGCGCATCGACTTTCGCAATCTACCCTCCGAGTGCACGATCCGGGTTTTCACGGTGAGCGGCCGGCAGGTCAAGGTCATCCACCATTCCGCCAGTCAGGATCGGAGCATGTACAGCTGGAATCTGCAGAGCGACGACGGACTGGATGTCGCCTACGGGGTCTACATCTATCACGTGCAGGCGCCCGGTATCGGTGAGCGGGTGGGTCGATTCTCCATCATCAAATGATCCGACAACACACTGCCCGTCACGCCTCCGAGCGGGGCTCGGAGCCATACGCAAGCCGCGCAGCATCAGTCATGACGATCATCCGCAAAATCTTTTCTCTCGTGTTCCTGGCCGCCGCGACGACCGGCGGAGTGCAGGCGCAGGACTTCGTGCAGAACGTCTCGAACAAGGGGACCGTCGCGGCGGCGTTTCTGGAGATCGGGATCGGCGCCCGTGCCGAAGCGATGGGCGGCGCGTACGCGGCCGAGTCGGGACGTGCGGAGATGATCTACTGGAATCCGGCCGGGCTCGCGTACATCCAGGGCGCCGCCGCCTCCGTCACCCACGCGCGCTGGCTGGCCGACACGAACTTCGATTTCGTCGGCGTGGCGGTACCGATGCCCTTCTTCAACGCGGTGCTCGGAGCCTCCTTCACGACGCTGTCGGTCCCGGAGCAGGAAGTGCGGACCGTCGATGCGCCGGAGGGCACGAACGAATTCTATGACGCGCGCGACGTTGCGGTCAACGTGGCGATCTCATCGCGCCTGATCGATGTGTTTTCCGTCGGAGTAAGCGGAAAGTACATCCACCAGCGGATCTGGACCGAGACCGCGACGCAGGTCGCCTTCGACGTCGGTGTGTATTACCGGACGCCGCTCGAGGGTCTGCAGATCGGCTCGAGCATTTCGAACGTTGGCAACGATCTCCGGCTGTCGGGACGCCATCTGAACGACATCATCGATCCCGACCGCGAGAACTTCGGGGTCGACAATATCCCGGTCCTCTACAAGACCGACGCCGCGCCGCTTCCCCAGATTTTTCGTTTCGGTCTCGCCTACGAGACGCAGCTCCCCGGGAGCGGCCGGCTCGTCAGCCTGGTGGATCTGATGCATCCCACCGGATCGACCGAGAGCGTCAGCTTCGGAATGGAATACGGCTTCAACGAGCTGCTCTTCCTCCGGGCAGGATACCAGAATTTGTATGAACGCGATCACGTGAACGGCCTCACACTCGGTGGGGGCGTGCAGCTCATCCTGCCCAGCAGAAGCCGCTTTCAGTTTGACTACGCCTGGTCGGACTGGGGTGTCCTGAGCAAAGTGCACCGGGTGAGCGTCGGCATTTACATGTAGCCCCACGATATGGACACATGTAGCCCTGCGAAATGGAGCGCTACGACGTGTAGCACATTCGGCACATCGCCATCCCAAATGAACCACCTTCACTAAAACAGCAAACACACCATGAAACTCGCCACCACATTTTTATGCGGGCTGTTTGCGTTTGCGTCGCTGCAGACGGCTTCGGCACAGAACAAGGCGTCGCAGACGAGCTTGCTCGAGGCGCGCTATGGAGCCAACTATCAAGAGGTTGTCGACAAATACGGTGACGACCCCGCCGCGCTGCTACGCGCCGAGCGCGAGCTGCTCAGGAGCCGACCGGCACCGATGGATGTGGTCGCGTCGATGAACGCTCGTGATCAGCACTACATCATCCGCTCAGAGGCGGAGCCGAACAACGATTTCAACGAGGCCGACGGTCTGTCCGACGTACTGGCCGCGGACGGGCCGGTGAACCCGGGTGAATACAACGGCGGCCTGGTGGAGGCCAGCCTGTCGTCGGACGACGTCGACGTCTTCAGGTTCACCGTCGACACGACGCGAATGTACTATTTCGCTTCGACCCATTCGTTTCTCGACGACGGCGGCGACGGCCTCGGCGTGATGGCCCGCCTGTTTCACGAATCGGATCTCGATACGACGTTCGTCGAGGATGCCAACGGGATTGCGGGAAACGACAAGATGCGTGGCGACATACTGGGTCGAAACACGGACGGCCGCAACGGATCGGGCGATTTTCGGTTGACGGGCTGGGTTTCCCCGATCGATCCCGCCACGGGTGAAAAGCTCACGGGCGATTTCTACCTCTGGGTCTTCAATGAGGATGGAAACACGGGCCCCTATCACCTGATCGCGTACAGCGTGTCGATTGCGGACTGGGTCGATAAGGCCGAGCCGAACCAGACGTTTCAGGACGCGCTCGTGAATCCGAATGCGATTCTTCCGAGTGACGCCGTGGTGCGCACGTTCATGGCCTTCAATCCGGACACGGTGAAGGTCGTCAATCCCGACGTACCCACTCAGGGCAACAGCGTGTATCCGCAGCTGCTCGCGCAGGGTGACGAAGACGTCGATCATTTCCGCATCGACGCCCTGGCCGGTCACACCCTGGCGATCGAGACGATGGAGTATTTCGGCTACTACCGCAACAACGATGGATCGGTGGGGCCCGGCGGTACGAGGCTATCGGATCCGCGCATCCGGCTCTACAATGCGGATTACACCCAGATCCTTCACGAGGACGATGACGGTGCGCGCGAGCAGATGGACGGTCCGAATAACATCCACTCACGCATCGTGCATACGGTCCAGGAGGACGGCCCGCTGTGGCTCTGGGTCTCGGCCTGGGCGTCACAGACGCGTGAACCCGGCCGCGCCGTCGACAATCGCGACCCGGGGCGCTTTATCTATGACCTCTACGTGACGCAGTACAGCAACGACCCGGTCGAAATCGAGCCGAACGATTCCCCCGCGGAGGCGACGCAGATCCTCGCTCGTGCCGACACGGTCGTTAACGGCTCATTCTCGGGGCCCGGCGACGAGGACTACTATCGCGTCTTCATGCACGAGGTGCGGATGTACACGCTCTTCACGCAGAACTCGTCGGTGAGCGACGACATCCAGATCGAGATCTACCACGAGTATGAGACTGAGAACGGCGAGACGGCGCTGACGGGCAATCTCGTCGCGGAAGCCGTGGCCGGCAACGCGGGAAGCAACGACTTCGTGCTGTCGGGATTCGTGCCCGAGCGCTCGGGCGCGTACCTCGTCAAGGTCACTTCTAATTCAGCCGGCGACTATCAGCTCGGCGTGGTCGATAAGGGCCAGATCTACGATGCGCGCATCGCAAACGAGCCCGACGACGACGAGAGCACCGCGCTCGAGCAGGCTCCGATGGAGACGGGTCCGGGCGCCGTGGCGGAACAGGCCGCGATTTACCCGGCCGGCGACGTGGATCACTATCACTTCAATCTCGACCAGGGTGCCGACGTCACGCTGACGATCTCGGGCAGTCAGCAGGAGCTGGTGCATGACTTCGATGCCGTCATCACGCTGTTCGCACCCGACGGCAGCGAAATCGGATCGAGCGAGTCCGGCATCTCGCACACGGCGACGCAGAGCGGAACGTTCCTCGTTCGCGTCGAGGCGGCCAACGAAGGTGACGTCGGATTCTACCGGCTCTCCGGTGGTGAGCCGTTCGAGGAGCAGGAGCCGAACAACGACTTCGGCGAAGCGAATCTGATCGCTCTCAACAATATCTATGAAGCCGCCCTGACGACGGACGACGTCGACTTCTACCGTTTCCGGCTCGAGGCGGGCAATCTCTACTCGTTCCGATCGCTCGACAACGAGACGGCCGGTGCGCTGTCGGTCGAGTTCTTCGACGAAGTGAACGGGGAGACGCTCCTGGATGAGAGCGGATGGGTCGATAACTACTCGGGCAGCAATTTCAAAATTGCGAACATCATCCCGAGGACCACGCGCACCTATTATCTGAAGGTTTCCGGCAGCCCGGGCCCGTACAAGATCACGTCGCGCGTGAACAACACTTTCCTGTCGCTGAAGGACAAGGGCGAACCGAATAACAGCCCCGAAGAGGCTGATGCGCGCGGCAGTTACAACGCGTTCGGCGTGGACGAGCCGTTCGCGCTCTTCAATGAGAGCGATCCGCGCTGGTTCGGAGACGAGGACTGGTTCCGGGTTGACGTATCGGCCGGCCAGACGCTCGTCGCCGAGACGAAGCCATTCGGTGGCGATATGTGGAATCAGGACACTGACACGCGGATCGTGCTCCACGTCCCGGATGGTGACGGCCTGGTCGAGGTGGCCAACGACGACGACGGCGGCAACGGCTGGTACTCGCGCGCCAACTACACGGCGAGCGAGGACGGCGTGGTGTACGTCCAGGTTCGAACGAGCCGCACGCCCGACGCGGCGGACGACCGGAGCATGAATCGCGGCGACTATTACCTGAACGTCAGCGTGACGAGTCAGGAGGTCGAGCCGAACAACAGCTTCGCCGAGGCGGATGCGAACGTGCTCCGCTCCGGCGTCGTCGACGCGTCGTTCGATACCGACTCGGATCAGCTCGATATCTTTCGACTCGATCTCGAGGCCGACCACACGTACAACATCCGGACGATCCGTCCGGAAGGCGGCTTCACGGGGGCCTTCAGTGCTAAACTGTACAGAGGATCGGATACGAGCACGAATGTGCTTGACGAGGCGAGCCCCGGATACAATTCGCGGTACTCGGGCAGCAACGTCAAGCTGAACATCATGCCGGATCAGACGGAAACCTACTACCTCCACCTGGAGGGCGAGGGCTCCGGAGCGTACCAGATCGCGCTGAAAGGCCGCGACATTTCGGAGCTAAAGTCCGCGGGCGAGCCGAACAACACGGTCGCCGAGGCCGACGCGATCGGCACGCTCGAATTCGACAGCCCCGGCGTGCCGCGGACGTACATGCTCTACAACGCGGATTACGAGTGGACGGAAGGCATGCCGATCACCGCTCAATACAGCGACGACATCGACCTCTATCGTTACGAGCTCGAGGCGGGGGACACCCTCGTCGCAGAGACCTCGCCGGTGGATGGCTCGCTGTGGACGCGCGACTTCGACGCGTACATGCGCCTGCTCGGCGCCGCCGGCGACACGCTCGCCAGCAACGACGACGGCGGGCAGGACTGGCACTCGAAGATCGAGTACATCGCGGAAGAGGCGGGAGCCTACTACGTGATGGTGCACGGACAGGACTGGGGCTCGCCGACCGACACGGATCCGTCTCGGGGCGAGTACAACCTGACCGTGCTCAAGCTCGACGGCACCGTGATCAGCATCGACACGGAGGATGTGGAGATTCCGGAGACGTTCGCGTTGGGTGCGAACTATCCGAATCCGTTCAATCCGAGCACGACGATCACGTACCAGCTGCCGCGCGCGGCGGATGTACGCCTGACGGTCTACAACGTCCTGGGGCAACTCGTCACGACGCTGATCGACTCACACCAGGCGGCCGGACAACATACGGCACGGTTCGACGCCTCGAATCTGGCGTCGGGCGTGTACCTGTATCACCTTCAGGCCGAGGACTTCACTCAGACGAGGATGATGATGCTCGTGAAATGACCGCATCCGAGTCGACGGCGCATTGATCGATGCGCGTAACGCCCGCCCGGTGGCCGCCGTCCCGTTCCTTGGGGCGGCGGCCATTCGGAGCCGGGTGACGCGGGGATCCGCGGCCGGTATATCACAGGTCAACCGAAACCTCAGATATGAGAAGTGCTGTCCTTATCGGGTTGATGGCGGCGTCCGTCGGGCTGATGATGCTGCTCGGGGGGTGTCGTGCCGGGGAGGAGACCGACGTGCTCGCCCGAGCGGGCAGCGACGTCATCACCGCGGAGGAGTTTCGGCTCAATTACGAGTTCGGCCACGCGCATCTGCGCCGCGGCGAGGACGCCATGCGGAATTATCTCAAGTACATGATCTACGAGAAGGTCATGGCGCAGGAGGCGGAACGACTGGGACTCGATACGGCCGCGGCCGTCGTGCACGCCATGCGAACGCTTCGAGAAGAGCTGCTCATCGAGCGCGTTTTCGAAGACAAGGTGCTCTCGGGTATCGAAGTCACCGACGACGAGATCCGAGAGGCGGTCGACCGCACGGCGGTCAGCTTTCGATTTCGATTTATTCCCGCCCTGTCCGAGCAGAAGGCCAGGGCGGTCCACCGCGAGGTCCTCGCACGAGGTTTCGATGACGTGCTGGAGGAGGAGCTGACTTCGTTTCGTGATCTCGAAGTTCCAATCGGGGATGTGACCTCGGACTACGTGCGGGCCGACGACGTCGATCCGTACGTGCTGGAGGTCATCCAGGATCTGGCCATCGGCTCTCCCTCCGAGCCGGTGGCCTATGGTCCGCTCTGGTACGTCTTTGAGGTAATGGACGTGCGCCGTGAGCCGCTCGCGCCGTCGGATTACGAGCAGCGAGCGTCGACCGTCCGAACACGGATCTACAACCAGAAAGCGATGGAGGCGGGTGCGCGGTTTGTTTCCTCAACGATGGAGCCGCGAAACGTCGTGACGAAGCGCCAGGGCTTCGAGGTGCTGGCCGAGGCGCTCTGGGACTGGTACCGGCACGAGACGCCGACGCGCAATCTCCTGCACTACATCGAGGAGCAGGGATGGGACGAGCCTTTCACGCGACGACTCAGAGCGGCCTACGATGATCTGCTCGTGACCTTCGATGACGAGCGGTGGACGATCCGGACATTCCTCGAGCGCTTCACGCCCGGCCGCTATTTGATTCGACCCGACGACCGGGATGCCTTTCGCGCGCGTCTGGCGGACATCGTCGCGCTGGTCGTTCGCGACCGCGTTTTCCTCGAGATGGCTGATCGTGAGTCGCTGCATGAGGACGAGGACTTCCGGAGAACCTTAGCGCTCTGGAAAGACCACCGCATGTTTCAGCAGCTCAGAAAGCACCTGATCGCCGAGAAAAGAGCCGGCTCGGGGCGGTGGGTCGAGCGCTATGCCGACAGCCTCGCCGCAAAAAGCTATCGGGTCAGCGTCAATGAGGGCATACTTGACACGCTCACGACGACCGTGAACGACAAGAACCGTCATATGACGGTGCATCTGTTCAAGAATAATTCCAACAAGCAGCCGTTCCCGATCGTCGATCCGAGCTGGGCTCCGTTGTGAGGCGCACCCCGTGCTCGGATCCGACGGCCGCCGTCCATCCCCTTATCAACACACGCACCGGAAAACGATTCAACAGATGACCTTCAGACGACTTTTCCGCCGACCTGCAATTTCTCCCCTGGGCGTGCTTCTGGCCGCACTCGTCGTGGCCTCCTGCGGCGCCCAGTCCGATCCGGCGCCCGAGCCGGCCGCGCACGTGGTCGTCATCGGCGTCGACGGCATGAGCCCCGACGGGATCCGCAACGCGTCAACGCCCAATCTGGATGGCCTCATGGAGCGGGGCGCGCACTCGTTTCGGGCACGTGCGGTGATGCCGTCGTCGAGCAGCTCGAACTGGGCATCAATGATCATGGGCGCCGGTCCGGAGCGGCACGGCGTGACATCGAACAGCTGGGAGCGCGACGATCACATTCTGCCGCCGGTATGCTCGGGGTCGGCGGGCACGTTTCCGACCATGTTCAGCCTGGTACGCGACCAGGTTCCGGATGCGGTGATCGGTGTTTTCCACGACTGGGGTGGATTCGGGCGGCTCGTCGAGCCGGGCGTCGCCGACGTGCTGTACGACGGTGACGGACCGGACGACACGATCGACAATGCGGCCGCATTCATTGCGGAGCAGCGACCGCTCCTCACCTTCGTGCATCTGGACCATGTCGACGGCGCCGGCCACTCGGAAGGGCACGGCTCGCCGGCCTACTACGCCTCCGTCTCGAATGCCGACAGCCTGATCGGAAGGCTGGTCGCTTCGCTCGAGGACGCCGGCATTCTCGAAGAAACGACGATCATCGTCTCGTCCGATCACGGGGGCGACGGAACCGGCCACGGCGGCGTCACGCCCGGCGAGATGGAGATCCCATGGATCATCGCAGGCCCCGGCGTACGTGGGGGCCTCGAAATTTCGACGCCGATCGACACCTATGACACCGCCGCAACGGTTCTGCACCTCCTGGCGGTTACAACCGACGACTGCTGGACCGCCCGGCCCGTGCGTACCGCATTTCTCCAATGAACCCGCCCCTGCTTCGAATGCACGCATCATTTGAATCACCATTGAACGACGGCTCCGACACGTCTCGCGACAAGCTCCTCTTCACCCCCGGCCCGCTAACCACGAGCCGGTCGGTGAAGGGAGCGATGCTTCGCGACCTCGGATCGCGAGACGGATCATTCATCGAATGCGTGCGCGACGTGCGTCGGCGGCTCCTCGGACTCGGCGGTGTCACAACGGAGGATGGATATGAAGCCGTCTTGATGCAGGGAAGCGGTACGTTCGGGCTCGAGGCGGCCGTCTCGTCGACGGTGCCGCGCGGCGGCAAGCTTCTCGTGATCGTGAACGGGGCCTACGGCGAGCGCGTCGTGAAGATGGCCAGGCAGATGGGCGTGGAGACGGCAGTCCTTCGTTTTGATGAGAATCGCAGGCCTGAAGCCGAGTCGGTCGATCGAATCCTGGCGGCCGACGATGCGCTCACGAACGTCTCGATCGTCCACTGCGAGACGACGACCGGAATCGTAAATCCGGTCGAAGAGATCGGCCGGATCGTGAAGCGGCACAGGCGTCTCTGTATGGTGGATGCCATGAGCAGCTTCGGTGCGATACCGATCGATCTGCGCGATTCGAATATCGACGTCCTCGTCACGTCGGCGAACAAATGTCTCGAAGGCGTGCCCGGGTTCTCCATCATCCTCGCGCGTCGCGATACGCTGCTCGCGACCGAAGGCAGCGCACGATCGCTGAGCCTCGACCTGCAGGCGCAGTGGCGTGGCCTCGAAAGGAATGGTCAGTTTCGCTTCACGCCGCCGACACACGCCATCCTGGCGCTCGCGCAGGCGCTCGACGAGCTCGAGCAGGAGGGCGGCGTTGCCGGACGCGCCGAGCGGTACCGGCGGAACCACGACACGTTGATGGCCGGCATGACGCGTCTCGGCTTCAAGACGTACCTGCAGCCGGAGGATCTGAGCTGCATCATCACGTCCTTTCTCTACCCGACCGACCCGCGTTTCTCCTTCGAGATCTTCTACGAGCGGCTGACTGATCGGGGCTTCGTGATCTACCCGGGTAAAGTCACGCAGGCGGACTGCTTCCGGATCGGAACGATCGGCAGAATCTCCGCAGCGGACGTGCAGGATCTTGTCGAGGCGATCGAAGCCGTTCTACAGGACCTCGGAATCGCCGCACAACCCGTCCGTACCGAGGTGACCGGATGAGCGGTCCCGACGTACAGAGCGCGACGGCGACTTCCGCAGCACTCGAGGGTCTCCGGTCGGAGGGCGACCTCAACCTATCGCCCCGCCGCGAGGCGTGGGCGGCGGATCATCTGGATGAGGCCACGCGCCGGCTGCTGGCGGATGACGCCCGCTACTTCATCCACCAATCCCTCTCGACCCCTTGCCTCAACGCCCTGCGCGCGTGCGAGGGAGCGTACCTTGAGGATCTGCAGGGCAGGCGAATTCTAGACTTCCACGGGAATGCCGTACACCAGGTCGGCTTCCGCAATCCGCGCGTCATCGAGGCGATAAACCGCCAGATGGAGACGCTTCCGTTCAGTCCGCGGCGGTTTACGAATGAGCCGGCCGTTCGACTCGCCAGGAAGCTCGCGGATCTCGCTCCGGGCGGATCCTCGAAGATCCTCTTCGCGCCGGGTGGGGCCGAGGCCATGAGCATGGCCCTGAAGCTCGCGCGCGCGGCAACCGGCCGCTTCAAAACGATCTCGATGTGGGACGCCTTCCACGGCGCGACGCTCGATACGATCTCTGTGGGCGGCGAAGCGCTGTTCCGACGCGACATCGGCCCGCTGCTGCCAGGTACCGAGCACGTTCCGCCTCCGAGCCCATCCGGATGCCCGTGGGGCTGTGGCCGCACGTGCACCTTGAAATGCGCCGAGTACGTCGATTACGTGCTCGAGAAGGAGGGGGACGTAGCGGCCGTCGTGGCCGAGACGGTTCGAAGCATACCGTATATCCCGCCGCCGGACTACTGGCGGATCATCCGCGAGGCCTGCGACAGGCACGGCGCGCTGCTGATCCTGGATGAGATCCCGGTCGCTCTCGGTCGCACGGGTACGATGTTCGCGTGCGAGCAGTACCGGATCGTCCCGGACATCATCGCGATTGGCAAGGGATTGGGTGGGGGAATCTTTCCGTTCGCGGCCCTGATCGCTCGGGCGGAGCTGGACGTCGCGCCTCACCGCGCACTCGGACACTTCACGCATGAGAAGAATCCAGTCGCCTGCGCGGCCGCCCTGGCAACTATCGAGTTCATCGAAGAAGAGGGTCTGCTCGAGCGCACACGCCGCCTGGGCGGGTGGATGCTCGAGCGCCTGACACAGATGAAGGATCGGCACCCGCTCGTCGGAGACGTTCGCGGGCTGGGTCTGCTGCTCGGCGTCGAGCTCGTCGAGGACCGCACGTCGATGCGCCCGGCGGTCGACGCGGCCGACGAGGTGCTCTACGCTGCCCTCTCGCGCGGCTTGAGCTTCAAAATCACGACGGGCAGCACGCTTCAGCTCGCTCCCGCCCTTACGATAACGCAGGACGAGATCGAGGTCGCCCTGAATATTCTGGATGAGTGCCTCACCGAGGCCGAAACGGCAAGAGATCTGGTATGAATAAATCGATCGGGTCCGCGAAGGTCGAGAAGGGACGTGAAGAGAGGACAAGTGCGCGGCTGGAGCCGGGCGGATGGCTTGCGGACGTACGTATGCGCCTGGAGGCGATCGTCGTCGACGAAGCCGCGAAAGCGCAGGACGGTAACTCCCGCGGCCGCGGTGGTCCGGATGCTGCATCGCGCGACGGTGTCGGCCCGGACGGTGCAGTGCGCGACCACGACGGTCCGGACGGTGCAGCGCGCGACCACGACGCGGCCGGCCCGGAAAGTGCCGCGGCGCCGGCTGTCTTCGATTTTGACAACACGCTGATATGCCGCGATCTGGGCGACGCCGTGCTCCACGGGCTGGTGGCCGACGGCTTTCTCGATCGCTCGACTGTCGCGAATTCGTTCTCGCCTTCCTTTGGCGTGGACGGTGAACAGCGCCGCCTGAAGGACGGGCCGCTGGCGTACTATGAGGCGCTTCAGCAAGAGGCGGTCGATCAGGATTACGATCCCGAACCGCGCGCAGCGGCCTACGCCTGGGCCGTACAG
>CAZMXY010000061.1:0-9117 GCA_964570345.1 uncultured Rhodothermales bacterium
TTACACGTACATTGCTCAAATCGCCTATCGTGTAGAGATTCGTGCCGGTGTCGACACGCATTCCCACCTCGACGTTGCGCTGGCCCACGTGGCCGGAAATCGGCGCGCGTACGACCGTGCGCCGCAATGCTTCTTCTCGCTCTTCGATCGTTGCGCGGGCCTGCGCGATCCGAGCCTGGGCCTGCTGATAGGATGCTTCGGCCCCGTCGACTTGCGCTTGGACGGCCTGAAGCTCCTGCTCGCTCTGAAATCGCCGTTCGGCAAGCTCTTTCGTGCGTTCGAGCCTGCCCTGAAGTTCCTTCAGCACGGACTCGGCCTGCCTGGCTTCGGCTACGGCGCCTTGAAGCGATGCCTCGGCCTGTCGAAGCTGTTCCTGGAATTCGGCATCGCGTAAATAGACGAGCGGCTGACCTTGACGGACGTAATCTCCATTCTCGGCGACGACTCGCGTCACGGGAGCGGAAATTTCAGAGTATATGACGACTTGATTTCTCGAGCGGACCGTTCCGCTGAGTCGTTTTTCCAGAGGGAGTGCTCCCGAAACCGAGCGTACCACTTCCACCGCGGCCATGCCGCGCTCGTTCTGTCGCTCAGTCGAACCGTTGGATTCGGCCCGGCTGCAGGCTGTAAAGAGCAGAAGGGCCAGAATGACCGGTACGAAGAGGCCTTCGACGCGCGCGGCCGGTCGTGGATGATTCATCAAACGGGTGCTCAGCGTATTCATGTCGATCGAACATATCGAATACCGTGCCGGTAGTCGATAGATCGCCCGTTCCGTTTGAAATGCACGACTGCGTCATGAACTGCACAACGTTGAAGTAAGTGCGCGCCCGCCTCATCGGAAACGAGAAAGCCGGTCAGGATGATTCCCAACCGGCTTTCAAGCTCGGGATTCGTTGCGAGGACGGCCGGTGTTTCCTAACGGCCGACGCCCGACCGCCGATTTCGCGCAGCGATGCGTTCCCGATTAGAGCCCGATCAAGAGGCCGCCCCGAAGTCCGACGTTCGTTCCATCGTCGATGTTGATCCGTGCTTCGGCGAAGGGCCGTAACCGTCCGAAACCGAAGTTTGCGCCTGCAATCAAATTTAGTCCGGCGTCCGTCCGACTGTCACGATTTTCGGGCTTGATGTAGTTTACGCCGAGGCCGGCGCCTGCATAAGGCGTGAAGGCCACATTGCTGACGCCGAACGGATAGAGCGCGTTGACGTCGATCTGCAGCCACGTGAAGTCGTCAATGAAATACGTCTCCAGGGACGGATTCAAGATTACAGGGAATCCCGGAAGGCCGATACGACCCTGGCCGCCTGCGAAAATTTCCTCGGCGTCAAGATTGTATCCAACGTTGATGCCGACGCTATTCTGGGCGGATGCCTCACGTGTCCCAAAGGCCGTGAGTGCGAGAATCGCCGTGATGAATATGATCTTCTTCATAATAGGGATCGACGGGTACGCCGATAATGTTTATAGGTAGCCGAATAGGTGCTGGCTATCGGTGAATAGCGCGACATCGTAGTAGTTTCCTCTCGAGTGACTTGCCGTCGTAAAGCTGTCGTAACAGAACGTTTCCGTTACATTGGCTTTCCGATATTCGTTGCGATGATTTTTGAGACGTACGGCTTCATGGTTCTGAACGGTTGGGATGAACGGCGCCGAACTGTCGAGCAATGTAAATCCGACATGAACTGAGCGCTTGCTCGCACGATGAGGTACGTACGATTTCTGCTCGTTCTTACCGTCGCTGCGTCTGCCGTCGACGCATCCGCGACGGCGCAGGCCGATTCTAGCGCGCCTCAAAACACGATGCGAGACCACCCGGTTCGCGGGGTGGTCTGGGACGTGCCCGACGTGAAGGTGCATGCCGAAGCCGACCTGGCGGAGATGCATCGTATCGGGGTCGAGGCCGTCCGAGTCGCCGTGATCCGTGATGACGACCTGCTCGTGCATGCCGATACCCTCGGCCTCATGCTGTACGTCGACCTTCCGGTCTCTCACGTCCCGAGTCGCCGCCTGAACGACACGCTGGCGTACGCGTCGGCCGTACTCGACACCGTGCTCGGCCTTGCGCGACTCCATCCCTCGATCCGTCACATAGGGCTTGCGAGCTTCGTCGATTCGAGCGATTCTACCGCCTGCGCTTATTTCCAGGATCTTGCTACGCAGGTTCGCCGGCACGGACCGCCTGGTATGCAGGTGTACTACGTGACGCGATTCGTGGAGTCGGATCGGTGCGCGGGCGTGGTCGATTTCGTGCTTGCGGACGTCCGGGACGTGAAGGATCCGATACGGCCGCTCCGCCAGTGGACGGTCTCGGCGGAGGGCCGGTCCTCTCGGCTGGGCCTTGGCGCGCTTGGAAAGTGGGTGCGCGCCGACACCTTATCCGGTCTCCGCGTTCCCTCGTCGCCCGAAGCCCAGGCGCGTTATTTCGAGCACCATCTCCCGGTCCTCCTTTCCGACACGCTGTCCGTTTCGCTCCCCGCCGTCTTCGTGTTCAGATGGCGAGACGTTCAGCGTACGGCTCCAAGTACGGCCCGCGATCTCGAGTCTCCGTACGTGCAGCGGTATGGACTCTCGACGGTCCAGAACATACGAAGGCCGGCCTATGAGGTCATCGAGGGCATCTACACGGGATCTCGCCAAACGTTTGCCTTTTCAATCGGCCACCACGCGCCCGACGGTGCGCCATGGACCACACTATTCGGATGGGGCGTAATCGTGCTTCTCGGCACGTTCTATGCTCTCTCGCCGCGGTTCCGGCACATGGTGCCCCGCTATTTCACCGCGCACTTTTTCTATCGAGACGCCGTTCGGGAGGGTCGGGACGTGCTCTTTGGTGCGAGCACGGTACTGTTGATCTCCCTCGGAGCGGCCTTCGGCGTGACGGCGGCCGTATTGGTCGGCGTTCTTCGCGAGACGGCACCGTTCGTCGTCGCGGTCTGGTGGCTTCCGACCGCATTTCAAGGCGTCGTGCTAACACTCCTCGCACAACCGTGGGTGCTCGTCATTTTGGCCGGATGCACCTATGCCCTCGGCATCATTCTCTGGACGATCGTCCTGTCGCTCATCTCGCAGCGACGTTACCCCATCGCGCCCGGCCAGGCGCTTATGCTCGCGGTGTGGCCCCGCTGGCCGCTCCTGGTGGTGATGATGGGCGCCATCGTCGTTGCCACGTCCGACGTCGCCTCGTCTACGGTGGCGTTCGCGCTCGCCGGAAGTTGGATCGTCGTCAGCGCCGTTGCCACGGTTCGAACGGTGATTGATTTCGTTCTCGTGACACGCGTACCACCTCCGCTCGCCGTGCCGTCGCTGATCTTATATCCGGGTGTCGTGGTGGCGGTCGGGATGGCGTTGCTGCTGTTTCAGTATGAGCCGGAGCTACGCTACCTCTGGCATCTGGCGACCCGGACGTAGGACGTCAGCCGACCTTGGCAAGGACGGGTTCCGTCCGCCGCGTACGATTCATCCAGATTCGCTCCGAGAAGGCGTGGAATGGATCTTTGTGATGGAGCCATCCGAAATGCAGTGCGATGGGTCGGATGAGCTGGTAATCCCCTCGACCGGGAATCAGGGAAAAGAAGGCGATTAGTCGATCGCGGAGCCGGGCGTTTCGAATGCCGCGAATCGAATACACGAATCGATCCGTGTAGTACCGGCACGTCACGTCACGAAATTCGGCGTCGTACTCGGTTAGACCGTCTACGAAGTCCAGTTGAGGGCTCATCCGGCCTTGATGCCACGGTAGGATCTGCAGATCGAGCCGGCTCATCGCCATGGCGAGACTCCATTCGCAGGATTCTTCGCTGCGCCCTTCGTTCAGCCGGCTCCGAAAATGCGTTTCCGCACGTCTGCCGAGAAACTCCGAAGCGATTCTACACACGTCGTGTGTGAGTGCGGGGTCGGCGGCGAAGATCATTCCGGCCTGCACGCGAGGAAGATGCGTGAGGGCGAAATGCTCCATCGTTCGGCGGCGGCGATTCAGCAAGACGTCGAAGACGACCTGCCAGCCCTTCGGTCCCCCGAAAAAGAAGTCGGCCCTCTCTTGGCCGGTCGCCGTGAACGAATACGCGCCCAACTGCCGCCACAAAGGCTCCGGGCTTCGACACCAGACGACGTCGGCATCGACGAAAAGACACCGGTCGAACGGCATGAACGCGTGAAGGTGATGCTTGAATCCTACGATCGAGCGGTGCTCAAGCGGCAGCACGTCGAGAATCTGAAAGAGCCCATCGAGTCCATTCTGCTCCAACGATTCCCGGTGTTCCGGTGGGCAATAGAGTGCGACGGGGCGCTCCGGATCATGCCGCCGCAGGGTTACGACCGAGGCGACCGCGTGACGGACGTACCGCTCAGGACCGTAAGTATGGAGGACGTAACCTTCGGTGGGGGCGGACATGTGGATCAACTACTTGACGGAAGCTCGACGATGGCTCCGGAGTCGGGTGAATTCCGCCGCCGTCGGGGAAACAGGCATGCGTTGATGCAAACGTTACGTCTACGCCACGCCTTTCTTGATGTTCTCAAGCCGTCTCGGGAGCAACTATCCGTCCGAGATCAGGACGTCATCGTCTGAAGCTTCTTGTGCAGGCTCGTCATGAGCGCATCGAAGCCTCTCTTGCGGATGACCGTTTGAAAGGAGCGAGCATATCCTTCAGCCGTACTGACGTCGTCGAGAATGACGTCCTGAACGCGCCATTCGCCGTTCCTCCGTCCCAGGACGTAATGTACGTCCGTGGGAACGTCCTTATACACGGTGACCGTGGCGACGTAGGCGGAGTCGTCGTGTACGACCACCTCGTTATACGAAACACTCGATCGGTAGACGTCGAGATTCGAGAGGGACTGAGCGCGAACGATCTCGCTGAAGACCTCAACGAACTCATCCCGCTGATTCTCCGGGATCTGACGCCAGAAGTCTCCAAGCGCATGACGACCCATCGCCTCGAAATCAATGCCCTCGTTAATGACGTCCTTCAACTCTTCGCGCTGAGCATCGCCGAGGGTTTTCTTGTCGCCAAGAAGTTTTTTGATTTCCCGGTCCCGCCGTTCCAAGAGCTGCCGAACCTCCCTGGCCTCATCTTGCGTCTGCGCATGGGCCGTCGTCAACGTACCGCCGGTCATGAGAAATAGGAGGAGGGTGGATAGAATTCTGTTCACCATGGTGGATACTCTCAGCAAATGGAGTGCAGGAAACGCGGCCGTATACGCCGCGCGGCGTTCCGTGGAAACAACGCCTACCAGTTAATCAACAAGCGTGCCGGATTGGGCGCGCTCCGCGAGCGTCCCCGTCGCCGACATGAGTTGGAGAACCGATACGTTATATCTTCGCACACGCTCGAAATAGGCGGCTTCCAACTCGAGCTTGGCCTGCACCGCATCGACGAGATTCTCGGTGTCGCCGAGGTCAAGGTCGAAATTGATCTGTTCGGTGCGCAGCCATTCCTTGGCAATCGTAAGCGAACGATCTTGTGCTTCCATGGCCGCGCGTTCGCTGATCACCCTGCGGTAGGCTTCCTCGACTTCAAACAGGACGAGCTGTCGCGCTGCTGCTAGTTGATGTCGTACTTCGTTTCGCTGGGCTTCTGCCTGTTCAACCCGGGCATGTGTCTGGGCGAAGTTCAAGGGCAGGCGGACGCCGAATCCGGCGCGAAGACTGCGCCCCCGGTAGGGGTCGCTCACGTAAGGATTCGGTTGACGGTAGCGTCCCTCCGTCAAGTTTATTCTCGACTCGACACCAAGAAAGAGCTTCGGGAAATAATTGGAGCGGGCCACGTCGACGAGCGCCTCGCGTGCTGAAACCCCGGCCGCGGCCTGCGCGACTTCCGGCCGACGTTCGAGTGCCCGTTCTTGATACTGCCGAAGCGAATCGAGCGTAAAGGCGATGGGCGTCAACACCTGATCGGCCGGTAAGAGATGCGTTCCGGCAGGCAAGAACAACTGCAGCCCGAGAGCGCTACGCACGGTATGCAGCCGCTGATCGACTTCTACCACACGCCGAAGGAATTCCTGTTCGGTTATCTCCACTTTGAACAGATCGGCGTCGTCGACGTCCTCCGCGCCCTCGTCCAAAAGGCGCCGGATCTCACGCTTGGCCTGATCCACGATCTCGCCCGCTTCGACCGTCAGGCGCTCGAGGGCTTCCGCGAGAAGGAGACCATAATAGAGCTCGCCCGTACGCAGCGCCACTTCGATTTCCTTGGCTCGGACGGCCCCCGCTTCGACCTCTACGCCGTGTCGCGCCGCGCGAACGTTCCCGCCGAGTTCTCCCCAGGTGTAAATAGGTTGGATGAGAGTCGCTTCGAATCGATTGAGTGGACGCCAGTCTTCCCAATTATTACGAACGTCCGGATCCAGATAGAGCTCGCTTCGGGGAACGTTCGGATTCGGTATGTCGAGGCCGGGGGCTATCGCATGGGCCGTCTGCAGGGTGAATTCCGTTGCGAATCGACTGGCGAGTGCCAGACTTTTGCGGGCCTTTGCAAAGGCCCGTTCGGATTCGACGGCTCGGACCTCCGGGCTGACCTCGAGTGCTCGCCGCACCGCGTCGTGGACGTCAACGCGATAGGTGTCGACGGTCGCCGGAATTTGAGCGCTAGAAACGGGACCGAAGAGAAGAGAAAGGAAGAAGATTGCCGAAGAACAGCTCGTGGTGCGCCCGCTGAGGAAATTCATGGCGCCTCACGCTTCGCCTTCCATCGTATCGAGCGCGACGCGCTCTCCGAACGAATCAATCAGGTCTGGGAGGGCGTCGATGTCTTCGATGACGACGTGGGCGCCGCGCTCTCGGAGGAGTCGCTCCAGCTCGGCTCTGTCCTCGATGTATGGGGGGACGACACCGATCGCCCACATCCCGGCGGCACGTGCGCACGTCATGTCGTCGACCGTGTCCCCGATGTACGCGCTTACGTCCGGATGCACGCGACGTCCGGCGGCGTCGAGAACGGCAAGAGCGTGCTGCAACGGAAACGGATCCGGCTTCGCACGGTCCTCCTGATGCTCCTTGGATACGACGAGTGGGAAGTACCGCTTCCAATTGAATCGCTCGATCGTCCACCGAGCTTCGGTCTGCGGCCGGCCGGTAACGATGCCCATGATTCGGTCGGGCCTGCTAAGCCTTTCGAGCGTTCGCGTCTGGATGAGCGGCGGTTCTTCCGCAATGAAGCCGTCCCAATTCTCGCCGCGGTAGCGCCGCTGGAATTCCTCGACGATGCGGCTGAACGGCACCGTCATGCTCGTGTCGGTGATGATCGCATGCGTCAGTTTCCAATCGTCGTTGAATCCGCCCACGTTCTTGTAGCGCTGGATGGTGCCGGGAAGAATCTGTCGCCCCGTGAATTGCTCCACGGTTTCTTCGATTGCTCGGCGATACGATCGCGAGACGTCGACCAAAACGCCGTCCATGTCGAAGAACAGCGCCTTCAGTTCGAGCTTCTCAATCATTGGCTCGTGCCCATTTCGTTCGACGCGGCGTTGCTTTGCACATTGCTCGCGTTCGTCGGTTCCGTGTGGAGACCTCGGGATCAGCCCGTCGGAGGGAGACGAAGATCGACCATCGAAAGCGGCTGCGCGTCCTATGGACCCTACGTCTTTCCCGGTTACGAATTCATCGTTACGAGGAACTCGTCATTGTCGCGTGTGCCACGCATCTTGTCGAGGATGAAGTTCATCGCTTCGATCGACGACATGTCGGCGAGCAGCTTGCGAAGGATCCAGATGCGGCTCAGCCGCGCATCGGGAATGAGCAACTCTTCTCGACGCGTGCCGGACTTGATCACGTCGATGGCGGGAAAGATGCGGCGATCCGACAGGGTGCGATCGAGGACGATCTCCGAGTTTCCGGTACCTTTGAACTCTTCGAAGATGACCTCGTCCATACGACTGCCGGTGTCGATGAGCGCCGTACCGATGATGGTCAGCGAGCCACCCTCCTCCACGTTGCGCGCCGCGCCGAAGAACCGCTTGGGGCCCCGAAGTGCGCCGGCCTCCATACCTCCCGAGAGCGTCTTACCCGACGTCGGCGTGACGGAGTTGTTCGCACGTGCGAGACGTGTGATGGAGTCGAGCAGAATAACCACGTCTTGTTTGGCTTCCACGAGACGTTTGGCCTTCTCGAGCACGATGTCCGCGACCTGAACGTGCCGCTCTGCTTCCTGGTCGAACGTCGACGAGATCACCTCGCCCTTCACGTTACGCTCCATGTCCGTGACCTCCTCGGGCCGCTCGTCAACGAGCAGAACGATGAGGTATACCTCGGGATGGTTCGTCGTGATGGCATTCGCAATCTTCTGGAGAAGGATCGTCTTGCCCGTCTTTGGCTGGGCGACGATGAGTGCACGTTGGCCCTTTCCGATCGGCGTAAAGAGATCGAGCACGCGGGTGCTGGACTCTGCCGGCTGCGTTTCGAGGCGAAGGTGCTCCTCCGGATAGAGCGGCGTGAGGTAGTCGAACGCCTGTCGCTGCTCGATTTCTGCCGGTTTGCGGCCATTGACTTCGTTGACCTGGATAAGCGCGAAGAATCGTTCGCCCTCTTTCGGAGGCCGTACTTCTCCGTTCACGGTGTCACCAAGCTGGAGGCTGAACCGTTTGATCTGAGAAGGAGACACGTAGATGTCGTCGGGACTGGGCAGGTAGTTGTATTCTGCCGAGCGAAGAAATCCGTATCCGTCGGGTAGGACCTCGAGGACCCCGACCTTGTGGATCATGCCCTCGAGTTCCGTCTTGTTCGGGTCGTGCTGGGCCATGTAGTCCGGCCGGCCATCGTAGACCCTGCGGCGGCGATCGTCTCCTCCGCCCTTGCGATTGTCGCGACCACCGCGGCCACGCCGATTGTCGCTCTTGCTGCGCCGTTTGTTCTTTCGGCGATTGCGATCGTCGTCGCTCTCCGTTCGATTTCGGCCACCCCGGCTCTGATCGCGGTCCCCTCGACTCTGATCGCGGTCCCCTCGACTTTGGTCGCGGTCGCCGCGGTTCTGATCGCGGTCGCCCCGGCTCTGGTCGCGGTCGCCGCGGTTCTGATCCGTGCGACTCTGATGGCCCCGATGCCGGCCGCGGTCCCCGCGACTATCGTCTCCGCGACTTTGGTCCCCGCGACTATCGTCTCCGCGACTATCGTCTCCGCGACT
>CAZMXY010000061.1:9217-20180 GCA_964570345.1 uncultured Rhodothermales bacterium
GTCCCCGCGACTATCGTCTCCGCGACTATCGTCTCCGCGACTTTGGTCCCCGCGATGGCGGTCGCTGCGGTTTTGGTCCCCGCGATTCTGATCCCCGCTGCCCCGCTCGCCTCGGTTCTGTTCGGCTGGACGCTGTTCTCCACCAGGCTGGTCGCCCCAAGGCTGGCTGCGATCGCCTTGGCTCTGGCTGCGATCGCCCTGGTTCCGGCTGCGATCGCCCTGGTTCCGGCCGCTCATTTCCGGCGAATTTTGACCGCCGATATCCTCCGAGCCCTCTCCGGCCTCTATCGCCGGATCGGCGTTCCCATCGTGGGGCTGGGAACCGTTCTCACGGCGGTCCGGCCTCTGCGGCTTCGACTCGCCGCGTCCATCCTGCTTTTCGCGCGATCGACTGCCGTTTCCGGCCGCCTGCTCCGCTTTGGCCTCCAGGATGCGATAGATCAAGTCTTCTTTGCGAGATTGAGAGTAGCCACTCAAGCCCAGGGTGCGTGCGATCTCCTTGAGTTCAGGAAGCTTCTTTCCTTGGAGTTCTGAAATCTTCATAACTGAATAATGGAATGGTAGAATGGAGCCGACGGGCTCCGCATGGAATGTCGTCTGAAAGGTCGCTCGGCGAGCGTCATAGCTACTCCGATAGCCTTGAACGCAATGTATACCGGCGTGGGGTAAGGCGATCCAGAATTCCCCGAAGGGGTGAATCTAACAAGGTAGGACGCAAAGGGGCGGGTCGGTCAACCCTTCTCGGCGATCCGGACAAGAATGAGATGGATCGCCTGCAGGATTCAATGCTCGCGCACGAATTGCTCTAGGCTCCTAAAATAGGAGTTCTGGGGCGAAGTTCAATCTTGAGTGTCCGTTGTCTTGGGAAAATTGTGTTAATCAAGCGCGGGAATGCGCCTGCCGATCGAATCGGCGCTTGGAACTCGGCGGACAACGCCGCCACGAACAATCTACAACGCCATTTCCGTGCCAAGTTGACGGCGGCCGTCGGCGAGCAAGCCTGGAAGGATCAGCCGACATCCGTACATGCAGCGACGCAGATCCTGAATCCGCTAGAACGAGGGCAATAGCTCCTCGAGTGCGGCAACGACGAAATGGGACCCCGTGACCAACAGAGCGTCCGAGGGATCGGCCGTCCCGAGAAAGTCTCGGACGCCTTCCCGCACCGTGCATGGACGACCTAATTCGACAGAATCAACCCGTAATTGGGAATCAAGTTCCTCGACCGAGAGGGCCCGATCGGATTCAATGGCGACGGGACGGACGACGGCGCCGACTGCTTTGAGCGTCCTTACCATGGCGCCGACGTCCTTGTCGCGCATGACGCCGAAAAGAACGTGCAGGCGGCCTCCCACTGCGCCCACATTCCGAAGGTGACACGTGACGGCGTCTAGACCATCGGCATTATGGGCAACGTCGGCGACGACCAAAGGATTTTTTCGCACTACGTCGAGCCGACCGCGCAGGCCGCTCAGCCCGCGTACTCGGCGCAGGCCATCGAAGACGGCGTCGCCGCGTTGCCGTACGTCATCGTAGACAAGCTCGGCGGCGCGCAACGCGAGACGGGCATTTCGCAGCTGATGCTCCCCGGCCAGTCCGATGAACAGGTCTTCGTACCGCCGAAGCGGCGTCTCCGCCGTCAACTGTATGCCTTCGAGTTCAAGCAATGGCTCGACGTACGAGACGTCGGCCGCGGCGTCGTAGAAGGCGGCGCCGAGAGCAAATGCCGCGTCGCGAATGACTCGCTGCGCTTCGCGCCGCGCCGAGGTCACGACGGGAACGCCCTGCTTAACGATACCCGCCTTCTCTCGGGCGATCGCTTCGACGGACGAGCCGAGAAATTCCGTGTGATCGAGCCCTACGTCGGTAATTACGCACAGCACGGGCTGCAACACGCTCGTCGCATCGAGGCGCCCGCCCATTCCGACTTCCACGACGGCGACGTCCACGGACTCTTCCGCAAAGTAGAGCAGGCTCAATGCGACCGTAAACTCGAAAAAGCTCGGCTTCACCTGCTCGGCGAGGTCGTGATAACACGCGACGGCGTTCCAGAGTCGGTCCTCGGGTACGGGCCTACCGTCGATCCGCATCCGCTCGCCGACCTGAAACAAATGGGGCGAAGTATGCAGCCCTACGCGGTGGCCCGCGGACGTACCGATCGCAGCGATCATCGACGCCGTCGATCCCTTTCCGTTCGTGCCGGCGACGAGAATACTGTCGAAAGCGTCCTGCGGCCGTCCCATCCCTTCGAGAAGCAGGGCGATTCGCTCGAGTCCCGGCTTGTACGCCGTCCCGGCACCGCCGGCGAAGCGCGGAAGGGAATAGAGATACGATTCGGCTTCCAACGTGGTCATCTACTCACGAGTCTGGCGGCGTCGGAACCGTTTCGATCCGTGACACGCGACGTACGTCTCCGCCGGCGTGCTCGACGCGGATGCGAAGCGCATGGTCGGGTAGAAGCGATTCGACCTTGTCGGCCCACTCGACGAGACTCACCCCGCCACCGAAGAAGTACTCGTCGTATCCGATTTCATAAAACTCGCCGATACGTCTGATTCGGTACGCGTCGAAGTGATAGACGGGCATCGGCGCATCCTCGTACTCATGCACGATCGTAAACGTGGGGCTCGTTATGCGAGACGGCTGAATGCCGAGTCCGAGACAAATCCCGCGCACGAGGACCGTCTTTCCGGCTCCGAGATTCCCGTACAGTGCAACTACGTCTCCACGCTCCAGGCGCGTGGCCAGGGCGCGACCCAGGGCGAGCGTCTCTTTCTCAGATCGCGTTTCGGCGGGCAGAAGACGTTCCAGATCCGACGGGGCACGCATGCGGCTCTGCCCCTAGCGGCGAGGCCGCATCGTGACGACCGGAAGGATCATCTCTTCCAGCGACGCGCCACCATGCTGCATCGTATCGCGATACATGTTCTGATAGCGATGGTAGTTCGTCGGGTAGACGAAGTAGAAGTCCTCCTTCGCGATTATGAAGTTTGTGTTGATGCCGTTGCGCGGCAGCCCGTACGCTTCGGGATCCTTTACGAAAATGGCCTGCTTCTCGTCGCACTTAAGGTTTCGCCCGTATTTGTACCGAAGGGCGGTGGACGTCTCGCGGTCGCCGATGACTCTGGCCGCATGCAGGCTCCGAACCGCTCCATGGTCGCTCGTGACGACTACGGTGACGTCCATCTTCGCGAGATCATTGAAGGCCTGATACAGCCAGGAATGCTCGAACCACGTTCGAGTAAGTGCGCGGAAGGCGCGCTCGTCGGGGGCGATTTCTTTGAGCACGTCGGAGTCCGAGCGGCTGTGGACGAGGATGTCGACGAAGTTGATGACGACGGCACTCAGGTCGAACTGTGCGTAGTCCGACACGTTTTGGGCAAAATCGCGCCCGGCTTGCGTGCTGATGAGCTTGTCGTATCGTACTCGTGCATCGACATGTCGATTGGAGAGCTGGTCACGAAGGAATTCCTCCTCGTTTCGGTTTCGGCTGTGCTCGTCGTCCTCACCGCTCGACCAGACCTGCGGATATCGATTCGCGATGTCTCGCGGCAAGAGCCCGCTAAAGATGGCGTTTCGCGAGTAGGGGGTAGCCGTCGGCAGCAGCGAATAGTAAAATGTCTTCTCGAGATCGAACGCGCTGTAGAGGAGCTTCTCGAACTCCAGCCACTGATCGTAACGCATGCAGTCGATTACGAAGAAGACCACGGGTTTCCCGCCTTTCAGCTCCGGCAGTACGAAACGCGACACGACTTCGTGCGAAAGAATCGGTCGGCGGCCGTCCGGAGCGTCGTCTACAGCGTCGATCCAGTCGACGTAGCGTTCCTCGACGAAGCGTCCGAAGGCTCGGTTCGCCTCACGATACTGATCCTCGAGGATCTGTCGCGCACCTTCGTCGCCTTCGAGTTCCATGTCGAACCGCACGAGACGCTGATAGACGTCGGTCCACTCGTCGTGAGACAGCGGATTCATCAGCGCCATGGTGATCTGGCTGAACGACTGCAGATAGTTCTGTGAAATCTTTTCCGTGCGCAGACGTGTTCGCTCGAGCAGACGCTTGATGGTGAGGAGGATCTGGCTGGGATTGACCGGCTTTGTGAGGTAGTCGCTGATCTGGCCTCCCAGCGCTTCTTCCATGAGGTGCTCCTCTTCACTCTTCGTGACCATCACGACGGGGATTTCGGGGGAGTACTGTTTGATCTCCTCCAGCGTCTCGAGTCCGCCCATCCCCGGCATCTGCTCGTCAAGGAGCACGATGTCGAAGCGCTCGACTTTTACCTTTTCGACGGCGTCGGAACCGTTCGCCACGCTGGTTACGACGTAACCCTTCGATTCTAAGAAGAGGATGTGCGGTCGGAGGAGATCGATCTCATCGTCCGCCCAAAGGATACGGGGTTCGTTCGCCATACGTCGGATCGCTACTTGAGGGGACTGCAACGAAAGCGTCACGCCGGTCCGCTCGTGACGTCGACGTAATCGCCGGTAGGCAGCTGAATTTTCGTAACCGTCTTCGAAAGGCGACGTGAGGTCTTAGTAAGAGGGATGAGCCTATTGTACGGCGCCGCCGCCGGAGGGTTCGAGGTCGTTCGCCGGCAGCCGCAGACGGATCGCGAGCGACGCCGTGCTTACTCACTCGGCTGCCAGACGAATTCTCCCGCCCGATCGATGTACCCGTATTTCCCGTCGATCATGACGAGAGCGAGTCCGTTGCGGAAGTCCCAGGCCAGGTCGTAGCGCGGTTCGATCGCGATCTCACCGTCTTGATCTATGTATCCCCATAGGCTGTCGATCATGACGCGGGCCAGGCCGTCCGAGAAGTACCACGCATTCTGGAAGGTGGGGTCTATCACGACGTCTCCATCTGAGCTTCGATACCCGTATCGGCCGCCGGTGTGGATGAGCTGTAACGGGCGTGGCTGATAATCTTCATCGACCAGAGCACCGGATCGTAAGGTGAAGTTCGGATCGGTTGTGACGTCGCCGCGATCCTCCAGAACGCGGCCCTGACGATTGACGAGATGCCACGCCCCTTCTGCCTGAACCAGAGCGCTCTCTCCGGTGAAATGCCAGGCGTCCTCGAACTGAGGGGAAACGGCAAAACTACCGTCGCCTCGAATAAAGCCGAAGCCGCTGTCGGCCTCGACGAGCGCGAGACCTTCGGAAAACCGGAACGCTCGGTTGAATCGGGGCGCTACGGCGATCGCCCCCGTCGTGTCGATGTATCCCCACCTACCGTCTTGCAGGACGGGCAGAAGTGCCGGGCTCGACGATGCCGACTCGGGACCGGTCGACGCCGTTTCCTCCGAACCTTCGTCGCACGCGAGTGACGTCGCTGCGATGATCAGAAGCAAAGGAAGCAGTGCCACTGGGTGCCTGACGGAAGCGATCGTCACGATCATTACGTCCTCGATTCGTTTTGTAGACACACGTTTTCTACCTTTCCGGCGGCCAAGGGTGTTGGATGCGCACGGATCGGTACTCGTTTCTCGCATTCGCCGAACGCGTCCCTTTTTTGAGAACCGGTAGCCTTTAGAGAGCCCAGCGGCCGGTTGATGAACTGACGGAAGCGCGAATGGTTCAAGCTCGATTCTCCGGATCTCGACAAACCATAGCATCATGAATGAGCCTATCGATGACGGCGAAGAATCCCGTCTCGAAAACCCAAACTTCTGGGAAGAACTCCAGACCACGTTCGAGACGGCGATCGGACTGCTGCACGAACTCGCCGAGGCGCAAGGGATCGCCGTATCGGTGCCCGAGGGCCACGTGGTACGCGAGGAAGAGGAACGTCTGGACGGTGTCGCGCGCAGTCATCCGCTGGCCCTGGAAGCCGAGGAATATGGACGGCGCGTGGACTTTTGGTTTCGTGGTGCCAAAGACGTCGTTCGCGAATGGGGGATGAAGGCAACCAGAACGATCGAATCCGAAGGCGTCCAGGCGGACGTCGAGCAGGAAGCGGACGACCTTCAAGAGGCGATCGAAACGATCGCGGACGCACGCTATCGAATCGGAGTGAAGCTGCTGCGTGCCCTTCGAACACGAATGCGCTCGGATTCCACCATCCTAGCGACCATTCCGGGGGCCGCGGAGCGCGCGGCCGTCGAGGCATACGTTCTCGTGGAGGACTCGATCAAACACTGGATGCGTCTTCGCGAAATCATACCGGCGGAAGAAGACGCCATCCTGCATCTTCTCCTCCTCTTGGGGCAACTTCGTGACGGTATGGAAGCCGAGTTCGTAGAGGTCATCGCCGATTCGACCGACACTCCGGACGTCGATGTCAACGAGGCGCCGAACGGGATGCGCGCGAATGGCGGCACGGAGGCCGAATCGCGGGGGTGATCGTCACGGCAGCTTGTAGATAACGCCGTCTTTCATCACGAATCGTACGTCTTGCAACACCGTGACGTCATCGAGGGGACTGGCCGCCACCGCGATGACGTCGGCCCGCTTTCCTACGGCTATCGTCCCGATTTCCTCTCCGAGTCCCATCAATTCGGCCGCGACGACGGTCGCCGATCGGATGGCGTCGCCAGAGGACATGCCATACTCGACCATCGTTTCGAGTTCCATGGCGTTCGACCCGTGCGCAATGGCACCGGCATCCGTCCCGTAGGCGATTTTGACGTTCTTTCGGAGTCCGCGAACGAACGCATCTCGGTGGGATTCGACGATCTTGCGTTCGCGGTCGTTCCACTCCGCCTGCGGCCTCGCCGGGAAGTACACCGAGATCGTGGGTACCCAGAACGTACCGCGCTCGACCATCATGTCGAAAGCTTCATCATCCAGTAAAAAGCCGTGCTCAATGGAGCGAACGCCTGCCCGAATGGCGTCTTTGGCCGCCTGGCCGCCGTACGCATGGGCGGCGACAGGTATGCCGAAGCGTGCGGCCTCGTCGACGGCCAGCTTCATCTCGTCGTAGCTGAACTGCGCCAGGGGTTCCATTGTCTCGACGTCGATGTGCCGGGTCGTCCCGGTCGCGTACAACTTGATCCAGTCCGTACCGTACTTCACTTCCCGGCGAATTTCCTTGACGATTTCCTCCGGCGAATCGACGAGGTGGCCGAACTGCGTGACGACAGGATCGATCTCGGGCGCCAGTCCGACCTGATTCATGTAGCCCCCGGTAATACTCAACGCCCGCGTGGCGACCTGAAGACGCGGGCCGGGAATGAGCCCGTCCTCGATGCCGTCGCGGAGGGCGACGTCGGCCCACTCGGCGCCCTCGGAATCCACGTCGCGGACTGTCGTGAATCCCGCCTCTAAGGTCTCGCGGGCGGCATGGGCTCCTTCCACCGTCCGGTACGGCACCGATTTGAATAGGATGGGATTAAGATTCTGATATCCGGGCTGGAGCAGCAGATGCGTGTGCGCGTCGATCAGGCCCGGTAGGACGACGAAGTCACTCAGATCGACGATCGTCGCGTCCGGCGGGACTGACACGTCGCGTCCGGCTGCTGCGATGCGGTTGCCGCGAACGACGATGGCGACGTCGCTCGCGATCGTACCCGTCTCGACGTCCAGGAATTTGCCTGCTCGAATTACCGTCACGTCCTGTGCCGCAGTCCCGTACGGGAGAGAGAGCAAGACGACGAAAACGAGCGGGAAGACAGGTATGCGCGAAGTCATGGCCGAAGGCGATTTGAATGATAATCGTGAGGATCGGGTAATTAGGGACGGATGGACTTCGGCGCAACTCTTCGGAGAGGTTCTGCATGCCGGCGTCTGTTGGCGTTTTAGAAATGCGTTCGCGTACTTCTGCTAAGTCACGACCCACCAAACGCAACGTCACTCCACATGGCCATCCACGATCTGGCAGGCAAGCCCGCTCCCCGCACGCTGCTGGTTAACATTCCCAGGCTGATTTCAGCGTACTACACGCTGTCCGCCGACGTCTCGGAGCCGTCTCAGCGGGTCTCTTTCGGCACGTCCGGTCATCGTGGGAGCTCCTTCGATCGGTCGTTTAACGACGACCACATCGCGGCGATCTGCCAGGCGCTGGCGGAGGTTCGCGCCGAAGCACGGGTCGACGGCCCGCTATTCGTCGGCATCGACACGCATGCACTCTCCGAACCGGCGTTCGCGACGGCGCTCGAAGTGCTCGCGGCGAACGACGTCGAGGTCAGGATTCAGTCGGGCCGCGGCTACACGCCGACTCCCGTCATCTCGCATGCGATCCTTACGCACAATGCCGGGAGAACCTCCGGTCTCGCGGACGGCGTCGTCATTACGCCGTCGCACAATCCGCCCGACGACGGGGGATTCAAATACAACCCCCCCAGCGGCGGGCCGGCCGGCACGGAGACGACGGCGAGAATTGAGGATCGGGCGAATGCACTGCTCGAGATGGGTCACGACGGCGTCAAGCGGATCGCGTTCACGACGGCCCTCGGAGCGGGCTCAACCAAGGAAGTTGATCTCGTGCGTCCCTACGTCGACGACCTTGCGAGCGTGCTTGACATGGAAGCAATCGGCCAATCGGGATTGAAGATCGGCGCCGACCCGATGGGTGGAGCGGGCGTGGGTTTCTGGGAGCCGATTGCCGATCGATATGGGCTGGACCTCGACGTAGTCAATCCGATTGTCGACCCCACGTTCTCGTTCATGCCGGTCGACAAGGACGGAAAGATTCGCATGGACTGTTCATCGCCGTATGCGATGGCAGGCCTGATCGAGCTCAAAGATCGATTCGACGTCGCATTCGGCAACGATCCCGACTTCGATCGACACGGAATCGTGACCCGCAGTGCGGGACTCATGAATCCGAACCACTATCTCGCGGCAGCGGTATGGTATTTGTGTCAGAATCGTCCCGGATGGCCGGTAGACGCGGCGATCGGCAAAACCCTTGTATCGAGCTCGATGATCGATCGGGTCGCGGATCGTCTCGGCCGGCGCCTGGCGGAGGTACCCGTCGGGTTCAAATGGTTCGTCGACGGCCTCGTCGATGGGTCGTATGCGTTCGGGGGCGAGGAAAGTGCCGGGGCTTCGTTCATTCGCCGCAGCGGCAGCGTCTGGACGACCGACAAAGACGGCATCATCATGGCCCTCCTCGCGGCTGAAATCACGGCGGTGACCGGCCGGGATCCGGGGGAACACTATGTCGCGCTCACCGAACAGTTCGGTGATCCGGTGTATCAGCGGATCGACGCTCCGGCCTCACGCGATCAGAAGGCGGTGCTCAAGGACCTCTCGCCGGATCAAGTCGAGGCGAGCGAACTCGCCGGGGAACCGATCAAGGCGAAACTGACCCGTGCTCCGGGGAACGGCGAACTGATCGGGGGACTGAAGGTCGTGACCGAGAACGGCTGGTTTGCGGCCCGGCCCTCGGGAACGGAAGAGGTCTACAAGATCTATATGGAAAGCTTCAAAGGCGAGGCGCATATCAAGCGCATCCAAGAGGAAGCCCAATCCATCGTCGCCGCCGCGTTCAGGGTGGCCGGGGTCGCGTAGTATTCCACGTCCATATTCTCGCCGCCACGGGCCGTCTCCGGCGACTCGTTCGACGGCTACCGTTAGATGTAACGTGCACGTTTCAAGTCTACGCTACGAATGCGTTACGTAGAAAAACCTGCCGACTGGAGCCGTGTATGGCTCTTGATCAAATCGATAAGAATGGCGCCTAGATTAGTCCTGAGGAGTTATGCATCGGATAAGATACACTTCGTTTGTCACGGCCCTCCTCATTCTGTTGGTCACGGGCTGCGCCACGAGCGGCGTGAATCGAGGGGACGTAAACCTCGTCTCCCTCGAAGAGGAGTGGCAGCTTGGCGCGCAGCTCGAGCAGGACATCGCCCGGCAGGTGCAGCTCGTCAACGATCAAACGGCGCTGTCATACGTCAATCAAATGGGGCGGCGAATCGTGTCTCAAACGGAGATGCGCAACCTGCCGTGGGAATTTCACATCGTCGCGGATGAGACGATTAACGCATTCAACATCCCTGGTGGCCACGTGTACGTGCACACCGGCTTGATCGAGCGGGCAGGAAGCGCCGCCGAGCTTGCAGGCGTGATGGCGCACGAAATCTCGCACGGCGTGGCGCGGCACGGAACGGAGCGCTTGACGAAGACCTACGGCCTGAACATCGTAGCAGGCATTCTTCTAGGGCAGGATCCGGCCGTCTATCAGCAGATACTGGCTCAGATCCTCGGCACCGGAGCCATCGCAAAATTTTCTCGAGACGACGAGCGCGAGGCCGACGATCTGGGCATCCGATTCATGTACGGCGCGGGCTACAATCCGAACGGAATGGTAAGCATGTTCGAGACGCTGCTTGCCGAGCGGAAGCGCCGTCCGAGCTCGATCGAACAGTTCTTCTCCACTCACCCGCTGGGCGAGGAGCGTCTCGAGAACGTCCGTGAACGAATTCGCCGGCTACCCTCGAAGCAGGGCTTGATAACGAACGAAAGCGGCTTCGCGACGCTGCAACAGCGGGTCGCTCGGTAACGAACGGACCAATCGTTAGGCACGACACCATCTGGCAGCGCAGGTCAAAATTCGTCGCATTTTTTATCGATTCCCTACGACGAATGGCACGGCCTACGAGAAGTCTATTGAAGCGGATGACCGTCTATGGTCGTTCACTATAGTAAACACGTCTCAAGGATATCCGCATCCGGCGTATTCTGCGCGCCGATCCTTCACGCCACGTTCATTTTCTCCAGAGAGGATTTCTTAGTTTTCCTTCATGGCGTCTTCACGCTGGTAACGGCGCTGTTGGGCACGGCGGTTGTAACTACTATGTGTTAAAGTTACAAGCACTTGAGCGCTTCGGCCCCGGCCGTTCCACCCCGCTCTCCGCGTGCTTTCAGTACAGCATCAAATTGGAGGACGTCATGCAGAACATCGCGAAACGCTTTTTCTTCGTCGTGCTGTCGTTCGTGCTCGCCGCCGCCGTGACCTTCACCTCCACGACCACTCTTCAGCGTAGCGCCACCACCTCTGCGAAGGTGATCGGTACGC
>CAZMXY010000062.1:0-8878 GCA_964570345.1 uncultured Rhodothermales bacterium
ATTCGTAGACGATGCCGTTCACGGATCGTCCCACGCGCTCGTAGCTCCCCTCTCCTGTCCCGACCCTGCTGAAGTGCACGCGAAAGACGGCCACGGAGTCCGGCGGGCGGCGGTCCACGGCGACGAAGATCGTATCGATCCGACCATCGGGCTGCTCGACGATCTCCCGGCGGTACTGCACGAAGAGGGCTTCCGGATCGAACCGCACGGGCACGGCCCCGCTCGAAGAGGCGAAGCCGTCGCCGGCTCGCACGAGCGCGAGGGAGTCCTCGCGGCTGAATCCGAATTCCCGGCCGAAGTCGCGGCTGTCCGCCTCGCGAAGAAAGGCCGCGCCGAAGCGGGCTCGTGACGTACCGTCCTCCGCGGACCAGAACCGCGCTTCGGCCTGCGATCCAATGAGCGTTCGCGTGAACTGGTTGGTCGAATATTGATACTCCACACGAATCCGTTTGTCGTCGGTGACGATGAGGCGGGGCGTGAAATGAATCTCGGCGGTCGCGTAGTCGATCGTGTAAGCGTTCGACTCTCCGCGCGTGAGTCGCTCTCCATCCACATACACCGCTTCGGACCCCGGCACGACGAGGATGAAGCGGTCACCCTGGTCGCCCTCCAGCCGATACGGCCCCTGAACGCCGTCGATCGGGTCGATCGCCTGAGAGCGGAATATGCCGCGTGAGGTAGCCCCGGCAGCGGTGACGAACCCTTGAGCCAATCCGGGCACGCTCGCAGCGGGCAGATCGGTCGTGAACGAGGCGCCCTGGAGCTTGCGTGAGAAGCGAGCGAACTCGCTCGGCGCAAACTGGAGGTCGAAGTCCCCGAGCTGGGCCGTCCCGTAGGGAGCCTCGATTCCGATGAAGACCCGATCGAACTCCTCCAGGCGCTGCGTAGTGCCTTCGGGCAAGATCGGGGTGTTCTCGTCCGTCAGCACGGCCTGCACGTGAACGCCGGCCGCAATCTCGCCGGCGAGCTGCAGGCGGAGCCCCGACTCGACCGTGACGTCTCGGTTGTTGCCCGCCAGAATGCCCCGGGTAATCGAACCGCTGTGAGTGAGGCGCGAACCTGCGAACGGATCGACCGGCGGTGAGGCGGCCGCTGCGCCGCGCGCCGTCGATGGGACCGTTCGGACGGAATCCGTAATCGTGCGCATGCGGTAAACGTCCTCCAGCTCGAACGGGAGCGTCCGGTACTCTACGACGACGACGGACGTGTCCGGCAGGTCGTCGATCCACAGCCATCCGTGGCGATGATCGATCCGAAAACGGGCCGTGTCGGCGCGATCGGCGTCGACGTAGACGCGTTCGGAGCCCGGCACGACGAGCTTGCGCAGCTGAAAGGGCTGCGGCTGGGCGCCGTTCAGCGTGTCGCGATGCCCGGCGACGCTACGCTCCTGGGCGTGGGCGTTCGGCGCACCGCTCAGAAGGAATCCGACGACGAAAAGTGGAAAGACGAGCCGTGAAGTCATCAGCCGGGCCAGTGGAATCCGGACCCGATGCGGAGAGGGTCGTTGAATCTACAGCGAACAGCTCGTAGCGAGGAGCAAGGCAGGGCTGATGGATGGGCTCGAGATCGACCGGCGTATCGAAGGTACTAGACAGGCCTGGACGTGTTTCACCAGTTATTACGGACACGTCGCGTCCCGTCTCGCAGCCGTTTACTAGCTTTCGCCTGCCCACACCCGGCACCGGCGGTGCTTCACGGTCGGCCGAAGGTCACCGAAGGATCAACACCCCACGGCTTCATCGCTCACGACCTCGTCGCGCCACGTCATGAAAGACTCGCTCAGTAGCACGATCAAGGACGTCGCGCGGCGGGCCGACGCCGAAGCGGCGGCCGTGACGTACTACGATTACGAGACGGCGACGTCGTGGAGCTTTCACGGGGACCGCTGGTTCCACGCGGCGAGCACGATCAAGGTGGCCGTGCTTCTGGGACTGTTCGCCGCCGTCGAGCAGGGCCGATTCTCGCTGCACGACCGTCTCCACGTCCGCAATCGCTTTTTCTCGCTGGCCGACGGCCGCATCTATCGCATCGAAGCGTCAGGCGAGTCCAACGGCGCCGTGCACGCAGCCGTCGGGAGGCCGTTGCGACTGCGCGAGCTGTGCGAACACATGATCGCCACGAGCAGCAATCTCGCGACGAACCTGCTGCTCGACCTCGTCGGCGTCGACGTCGTCAACCAGACTCTTGCGCGCTGCGGAGCCCGCGGGGTCGACCTGCGGCGAGGGGTTGAGGACGACGCGGCCTTCGAAGCCGGCATCAACAACCGGATCACGTCCGACGGCCTCGTTTCGCTGTTTCGGATCATCGAGGATCGAACCGTCTTCAGCGACGCGTCGTGCGAGGCCATGCTCGAAATTCTTCGCATGCAAGAGTTCAGAAAAGGCATCCCGGCGGGCGTGCCGGACGAGATCCGGACCGAAGCGCAGTTCGCGCACAAGACGGGAGAGATTTCCACCGTGTGCCACGACGCGGGTCTCGTCTATCTTCCGGGCCGCGCTCCGTATGCGGTCGCGATCCTTACAGAATGGCATTCGACCGAAGCGGATCGCCGTGAAACGGTCGCCGCCCTTTCACGGGCGATCTTCGAGCACCTGTCCGCATCGGATCTGGAGAAGGTATGAGCGAAGCGGATTCGGCCTTCGATCTTCCCGTGATCGACGGACGGGAGTTGTCCGACGAGTACCGCTCCGTCCTTCATCCCGGCGAGATCGTTACCGACAAAGGCGGCGCGAGACACCGGCTTCCGCGCTACTTTTACCGGATCGACTCCTGGCAGATCGCACGCGACACGGTCGTGGCGCCGTATTTCGGTCTCTACGAATTCGTCAACACGGATTTGCACGAGGCGCGCGTACTGCGAGGCTTTCCGCGTTTCGTGCCGCTGGCGATCGTCCACACGGCGGTGCATCTCTCGTTGATCCGCCAGCACGTCGGCACCTACGTCCACATCGCCGCGAACGGGGGCTACCGGTCGCCGAGCCATTCGGCGTCCTGCAGCGCTACGCCCCACCTCTGGGGTACGGCGGCCAATCTCTACCGCATCGGAGACGACCTCCTCGACACGCAACAGGCGATCGAACGATACGGCGCGACTATCAAGAGACTGTTACCGGGCGCGTGGGTCCGGCCATTCGGATCCGAGGTTGGAGAGACGGTCGATCATCTTCACGTCGATCTAGGACGGTTCGTCCTGACTCCGCGTGAACGGGATACGTGTGCAGAAGGATCTGGAGGGTCGGGCGCGCATGAACCCCCGGGCTAAACAATCGGCGCCTTCGATCAAAGGAGCGGTCGTCTCCGAAGGTGCGCCGGCCGCACTCGAGCTGGCGGCGATCGGGTTGGAGGCCGAGTTCCGCCTCTACGTCGACGAGCGTCTCGTGACCCCTGAAAAGCAGTTTGGCACGCCGCAAGGTTTCGTCCGCCGGCGGCTCGTGCATCGGGAAGGAACGTCCTATCATCTGCCCAACGGAGGCGCCGTCTACTTCGACACGGGCGTGGTCGAGGTGGCGACGCCCGTCATCGAGATCGCGAGGGGCTGCGCCGCGCGCGCCGGACGATCCCTCTGGGAGTCGATCCTCTTCGTGCGGGACGAGCTCGACGCGTGGGAGGCACGATCGACGCGCACGGCCCGTCTGGCCGGCTTCAGCACGCATTACAACGTGTCGTTTTCGGCGGCGCCGTCGAGCGCCGACCGTCCTCGCGAAATCGGAGCGTCCGTGCGGAGCGTCGAAGACCTGGCGTTTTTGCTGATCCACGTCCTTCCGATTCCGGTGCTTTTGCTTGCCGCGAACCGGCTCTCGACGGGAGTGGGCGTGCGCCCGCGCGGCAACCGGATCGAGGTGACCGTCGACTTTACGCCGAGCCCTTCCCTGATGATAGCGGCGGCGACGTTCATTACCGGTGTCGTGCGCGAGGTGATGTCGTGGCCGGCATACGACGTCGGCGTGCTGGAGCAGCGCCGCGTTCCGGTACCGGCCGGCTTCCGTCCCGCGCCCCATACGTCGAGACGAGGGTGGCTGGCCCGGAGTGAAAGTTTCGCTCACGACCCCTTCGCGACGGACGTCGACGCAGACCAATGGGTGATTCGACCGTATTTTTTCGGAGGCGAAGTCGAGCGGCCGCTTTCCCTCCGCGCGATCGCGCGCGAGACGTTCTTCCGTTTTCGGCGGGCGATTCGACGGGGCTCTGATCCGTTCACCTTCCGGCTCTTGACGTCGGTGTTCGACGGGCATGTGCCGGTTTTGATGGATCTTCCGGATCGTCCGGCCGCCTACGACGACGTGGGCCGTCTCTGTCAGTGGGACGACCTGTTTCCGGAACGGATGCTCCGCCGGTCACGCTACGAGCGCGTCCTGATCCGCGCCATATCCGGCAACCGACTGGTCCTGAACGGGGTGACGTTTCGACCGGTGGGCATGCGCGGGTGGTCGGAGGTGATCTTCGAGCGCCTACCCGAGCGAACCCGCGTCCGTTTCCCGATCGATTTCCTCGTGCGGCACCTTGAGCGCTGGGAGAAAAACGGATGACGGCTGCAGCGGACCGGCCGGAACGGAAGGACCTAGGGCTCGATAGGCATGGGGATCGGCGCTCGATACAGCCTAGTCGGCGTGAGCACGAAGAGCGTGCGCCTCTCGTCGATCACGAGGTCCACGAGGGGTGCGTCCAGGTCGACGGCCATCGATCCGATCAAGGTCCCGCTGACGTCGTAGAGCGTGACGCGGTCTGCCTGTCCTGCAATGACGACGCCGTGTCCGACGGCTACGGAGCGCAGGCCGGTCAGACGACTTTCGCCCAGAGCGCGTACGAAGCTCCCGAATTCGTCGAAGACGACGACGGCGCGGCGGCCGCGGTCGGCGACGTAGAGTTGTGACCGCGGCCCGACGGCGAGGTCCACGGGCTCGGCAAGCGTGCCTCGACCTGCGCCCAGGTCGCCGATCTCGCCCGCGGGCCGCAGGTTCTCATCCCACTTCAGAATCACGTTCCGATCCCCGTCGATGGCGTAGGTCTCCTTCGACTCGGACGAGACGACCGCGACGGGGCGTCCCGTGCCGAATCCGTCGACGTCGCCCTCCCCCCGCCGGTAGGTTACGCGTGAATCCGAGCTTCCGGCGCCGGCCTGAGCGAGGGGAATCGACCCCAGATAGGCATGCGAGCGCGAGAAGCGCTGGATGCGTCGATTGTTCGCGTCGGCCACGATGAGCACGAGCCCGTTCGTTGCATCGAGGCCGGAGGGCTCGTCGAATTCGCCTTCTCGGGAGCCCGGACCGCCGAGTACCGCTTCGAGGGCGCCGGTCGCGGTGATTTTCACGACGACGTGCCGTGCCGCGTCGGCAACGTAAACGATTCCGAACGGATCTACGGCCACGGCCCGCGCCCCACCAAATCGTACGTCCGGAACGGCCTCGAGCCGGAGCGTGTCGGACGGCGTGAAGAAGGCGGGGCTCGAGCCTGGAAACGCGTCCGGCACGTCGCGCACCGAGCTCGCCGTACCTCCGCACGCCGCCAGCCACCCCACGGCGGGGAGGACGAGGCAAAGGAATCGAAGCGTGCTGGGGAAACCGAGCGTCATTCGTGCCGAGCGAGCCCTTTTTGGCCGATGTCACGGCGAAATCGTACACCGTCGAAGTGAATCCGATCCACGGCGGCGTAGGCGCGGTCGAGTGCGACGGTCAGATCGCCTCCGGTCGCCGTGACCCCAAGTACGCGTCCCCCGTCGGTCACGACGCGCCCGTGCTCGTCCCGCCGCGTTCCGGCGTGAAAAATCAGGACGCCGTCTATTCCCGCGGCCGCGTCGAGGCCTTCGATCGGGAAGCCGTTCTCATAGGAGGCCGGGTAGCCCCCGGAGGCGAGGACGACACACGCGGCCGCGCCGGGACGGTGCACGAGGGACGTCGAGCCAAGGCGCCGCCGGGCGAGCGCCTCGAATAGCTCGATGGGATCGTTGTCCAGCAGGGGCAAGAGGACCTGCGCTTCCGGATCGCCGAGGCGGCAGTTGTATTCCACGACCTTCGGGTCCTCCGCGGTGATCATCAGGCCGCAGTAGAGTACGCCGCGATACGGATGCCCCTCGCTTTCCATCCCGTGCAGCGTGGGCTCGATAATCTTCTCGCAGACGCGTTCGAGGAGCGCCGCGGACAGGACGGGCGCCGGAGCATAGGCGCCCATCCCGCCCGTGTTGGGGCCTGTATCGCCGTCCCCGATGCGTTTGTGATCCTGAGCCGGAGCGAGCAGCAGGAAGTCGCGTCCGTCCGTGAGGGCGAAGACGCTCACCTCCTCGCCCTCCATGTACGACTCGACCACGGCCACCTCGCCCGCCGCCCCGAAGGCGCGGTCCCGCAGGACGTTCGCGAGGGCCCTTTTCGCTTCGTCGACCGTCGCACACACGATCGCACCCTTTCCACCCGCCAGCCCGCTCGCCTTTACGACGATCGGAGCGCCCGCTTCTTCCACGAAGGCGACCGCTTCCTCAAACTGCTCGGCCTCGAACGTTCGATGGGCTGCCGTCGGAATGCCGTGGCGCGTCATGAACGCTTTCGCGAACGCCTTGCTGCCCTCCAGTCGCGCGGCAGCGGCCGAGGGGCCGACGATCGCGAGGCCGTGCTTCTCGAATCGATCGACGATCCCCTGAACGAGCGGCCGCTCGGGACCGACGACGGTGAGCGCGATCTCGTTGCGCAGCGCGAAGTGTAAGAGGCCGTCCACGTCCGAAGCCTGGAGGTCGACGTTCGTCCCGACGTCCGCCGTGCCGGCGTTTCCGGGTGCGATGAAGATCTCTCCCGCTTCGGCGCTTCGGGCCAGATACCAGGCGAGGGCGTGTTCGCGCCCTCCACTCCCGACGACGAGTATTCGCATGGAGGTCGATTTTCGCTAACTTGTGGTGCGCGGTGCGTCACCGAATTAAGGTCGCACGCTTTCCATTCCCCATAAAGCTACGTTGAATACGACCTTGATGCTCTTCGGCCGCCTTTCGCCGCTGCTCTTCGTGGCGTCGCTCTTGCCGTTTTCGCCGATCCCGGCCGCTTCGGAGTCACTTCGCGCTCCCTCCGAACGCGAGCACCTTCCGGGCGCAGCCGATTCGACGCGAGATCGTCGCAGCCTGAGAACGTCATTCAAGGTCTATCCCAGCCCGCTCTGGTCGCGCACGTCCGGTTTTGCGGCAGGTGTGGGGTACGAAATCGATAATTTGTTGATGCCGGGCGGTCGTCTCCTGGCGACCGTGAAGCCCGGGCAGCACGTGGGGCGCTATACGGCGACGTATTTCGCGAAGGACGCCTTCAGGGACCCGGCGTTCGGACTGGCAAACGTCTATTACGAAACTACGGGCCGCCAGTGGTTCTTCGGACTCGGTCCGGCTTCGAGCTCCGCGAACAGGGTGAGGGTGGAAAAGCAGATGCTCGAGGCGGAGCTCCGGGTCGGTTTCCAGCCTTTCAAGCGGCGCATCCTACTGCAGCCCGTGGTGAAGTACGTTCGCCACGACGCCGTAGCGTTCGCGGAATGGAACGACGGCGCGCTCGGTCGGATCGACGCGGAGTCCCGCCGCAACCTCGAATTCGTCACGGGCGAGGCCGGCGTTCAGGAGGGATTCGCCTACGGTCTCACGGCGGGCATCGACCTGCTCGACCGTCCGATCCACCCTCGAAGCGGCCTGCTCGTTCAGGCTTCCGTCCAGCGGTACGCGTTCGACGAACCCGTGGGCCTCGAGTACGATCAGCACAGCGTATACGCGTATGGATACGTGCCCCTTCGAGAGGGCGTCGTCGCGCTGCGCGCCGTCACCCTACTTACCGATCAACGGGGGGACACGATCATCCCGTTCTACTTGTTGCCGTCGCTGCACGGGCGGCTCCTTCCGGGATATGCGTGGAATCGATTCTTCGGTCCGGATCTCCTGGTCTTGAACCTCGAATACGTTCGTCCGCTGTTCAACGCGTTCAACGCCGTGGGCATGGACGGACTGCTCTCGTTTTCGGCGGGCAACGTCTACGACGACCTCTTCGATCAATTCAAGCCCGCCGTGACGTTCGACAAGACAATCGAGCCCGATCAGGCGAGCTATCCCCTCCGCCCGAGTCTCGCGGCGGGATTCGACCTGTATTCGTCGAGACGGGGCGGCTTCGATTTTCGCGTGCTCCTCGGGCTCGGCACGGAGGGCGTCCGCCTGGTGCGGTTCAGTTTCGTCCACGACCTGCGCGGCATCGAGCTGGGCGTACGCTGATCGCGACGACGACTACGGCGTGATCACGGGTTCGTACCCGGCGCCGACCACCACGTCGAGAGCGGCCTCGCGAATGGAGATCGTCACCGGCTCGTCGGTGACCAGCTCGCCGTCGACGTTGAACCACATGCCCGGCCGGGACTCGACCCTGAGCGATCGCGCCCGCCGATGGTTCACGATGGGACTTTTCAGGAAATGGCCGGCCACCAGACGCGTGGCGGCGTCGCCCAGCTCGACGACGGAGCCGTGCTTGACGATCACCACGTCGAGCAGGCCGTCTTCGGGATTCGAAAGCGGCGCCACACGCTTGCCGCCGGCCACGGTCCGGCCGTTCGCCGCGATGACGTTCAGGGCGTTGACGTATTCGGGCTCGCCGCCATCATACGAGAGATACGTCTCGTATTCCTCGATCTCGGGAATGAGCGACGCCGCGCCGATGAGATACGCCAGCGGTCCCCAATTCGCCTTCAATTCCGACGTAACCGTATCGCCGACCTTACCCGCAAAACCGCCGGCGGCGGCATTGATCCCGTAAATGGAGCGATCGGGTGCCTCGAGGACGAAAACGTCGAGACGCCGGCGCTCACCCGCACGCAGCAAGGCGAGCGCGTCGCGAACGTCGGTCGGGACGTGGAGCGCCCGCGCCAGGTCGTTTCCGGTACC
>CAZMXY010000062.1:8978-20132 GCA_964570345.1 uncultured Rhodothermales bacterium
CGTCGCGAACGTCGGTCGGGACGTGGAGCGCCCGCGCCAGGTCGTTTCCGGTACCCAGCGGGATGATTCCAAGCACGGCGGCGGCGGGGACGGCCGCCATGAGCCCGTTCACGACCTGATTGACCGTTCCGTCCCCCCCGGCAGCCGCCACGACGTCGAAACCTTCCTTCGCCGCCTCGCGGGCGAGATCCACCCCCTCGCCCTCGGCGGTCGGCATCCGGACGCTCAGGTCTTCGCATTCGCCGCAGGCCTCATTCAACGCGTCGACGACGTCGGCGGACCCGGCGTTCTGGTTCAGGATGACACAGATTCTCACGTAGATTAACTCCTATCACCGTCTAAGCCTCATCCACCAGCCGCTTTAGCTCTGCGAGTTGAAGCAGAGCCTCAACCGGCGTCATGCGATTGGGATCGAGGCCTTGAAGCTTCTCTCTCAACTTTTCGGCCACCGGATCGGGCTCCGCCCCGAAGAGCGACATTTGAAAGCGCTCCGCACCGCCGGCGTCCGGCACCCCCTTCACGTCCGGTGCCGGGACGACGATCTCCCCGGAGGCGCCCTCTTCTCCGTGGCCGGCCTGGCCGCGGTGGATGCCCTCGTCGGGGTGGCCGCCCTCGTCACGGTGGCCGGCCTCGCCGCGGGCGGCTTCGTCGTAGGCGGCCTCGCCGCGGGCGGCTTCGTCGCGGTGGCCGACGATGAGATGCTGCCCTTCGAGGTGCCGCAGGATCTCTTTCGCTCGATCGATCACGGGATCGGGTAGGCCCGCCATACGCGCCACTTCGATGCCGAAGGAATGATCGGCGCCCCCCGGGATCATTTTCCGGAGGAAGATGACCTTACCCTCGTGCTCCTCGACCTGGATGCGGGCGTTGCGCACGCGAGGATACCGTGCCGCGAGCTCGTTGAGCTCGTGGTAATGCGTGGCAAAGAGAGTGCGTGCCGCCACGTCCGGGCGCTCGTGCAGGTATTCGACGAGGGCCCAGGCGATCGACAGGCCGTCGAACGTACTGGTGCCGCGGCCTACTTCGTCGAGCAGGATGAGCGACCGCGGCGTCGCGTTGTTGAGGATGTTCGCCGCCTCGTTCATCTCGACGAGAAAGGTGCTTTCACCGGCGGCCAGATTGTCGGAGGCTCCCACGCGCGTGAAGATGCGATCGACGAGTCCGACGCGGGCGGCCTTGGCCGGAACGAAGGATCCGATCTGAGCGAGCAGCACGATGAGGCCGGTCTGACGCAGCACGACGCTCTTGCCGGCCATGTTCGGCCCGGTGATGATGCAGATCTGCTCCCGGTCCGGATCCAGGTAGACGGAATTGGGGATGAACGGCTCTCCGGGAGGAAGCGTCCGCTCCACGACCGGGTGTCGCCCGTCCTCTATTTCGAGCGTGCGGCCCCCGTGCACGTCCGGCCGCGTGTAGCCGTACCGCGCCGCGGCCTCGGCAAGGGCGGCGGTGGCGTCGAGCTCGGCGAGAAGGGCGGCGTTCGTCTGAAGGTCTTCGGTCTCCTCGGCGACCACGCCCCGAAGGTCTCGGAAGAGCTCGCTTTCCAGGGCGGCGATCCGGTCCTCGGCCGTCAGAATCTTCTCCTCGTACTCCTTGAGTTCGGGCGTGACGTACCGCTCGGCGTTGACGAGGGTTTGCTTTCGGATGTAATCTTCGGGGACCTTGTCCTTGTGCGTGTTCGTCACTTCGAGGTAGTACCCGAACACCTTGTTGAAGCCGACCTTCAGCGACGTGATGCCGGTGCGCTCGGCCTCCGTCTTCTGCATCCGCGCGAGCCAATCCTTGCCCGACCGCGCGACGCGGCGGAGCTCGTCGAGTTCCTCGCTGTATCCGTCGCGGATGAGCCCGCCGTCACCGACGTTGACGGGAGGGTCGTCGACGAGCGCGCGGCCGATCTGTTCGACCAGGCCCTGACACGGCTGCAGCCGCTCGCCGGCGGCGCGCAGCGGTTCGCAGCGCTCGTCCTCGAGGAGCGCCTTCACGGCCGGTACGTGCGCAAGCGTAAGCTTCACGGCATGGACGTCGCGCGGCGTCGCTCGGCCCGTGCAGGCTCGCGCCGCCAGGCGCTCTAGGTCGCCGACCTCGCTCAGTTCTTCCCCGAGCTTCTCTCTCAGCGTGCGTGAGCGGAACAACGCCTCGAGCGCGTCGAGCCTCCGCGTGACGTCGCGGACGGAGCGGAGCGGCCGCACGAGCCGGCGTCGGAGCAGGCGCGCGCCCATGGCCGTTCGGGTCTTGTCGAGAATGCCGACGAGCGTACCTTCGCCATCGTCGCTGCGCAGCGACGTCACGAGCTCGAGGTTGCGTTTCGTCTGCGGATCGAGGACCATGTGATCCTCGCTCGCAAAGCGAGACAGGCGCCGCAGATGCGGAAGGCGGCCCTTCTGCGTCTCGCCGAGATAGTGCAGGGCCGAACCCGCCGCGATCACGCCGAGCGGCATCTCGTCGATGCCGAAGCCCTTCAGCGAGTGCGTCTTGAAGTGGCGAAGCAGCGTCTCGTAGGCAAAATCGTGGCCGAAGACCCAATCCTCCTGCGTCGTGACGATGAAGTCGCCCCGGCGCAGGGCCTCGAGACGATCCTTCTGCTTCTTGTCGACCAGCACCTCCGCCGGCATGACGTTCTGGATGAGCTCCGGCAGCTCCGGCGCATCGATTTCCGCCGTCGCGAACTCGCCGGTCGAGACGTCTATGTACGCGAATCCGACCCGCAAGCCGTCGCCGCTCCACCGAACCGAGGCGAGGTAGTTCGATCGCTTCGGATCGAGGAGGTGATCGTGGAACGACACGCCCGGCGTCACGACCTCGACGACGTCCCGCCGTACGACGTCCTTGGATTGTTGCGGCTCCTCGAGCTGCTCGCAGACCGCCACGCGGAGACCGGCTTCGACGAGACGGGGCAGATAGTTGTCCAATGCGTGAAACGGAAAGCCGGCGAGGGGCACGTCGTGCGCCTTTCCGTTCGCGCGTTTAGTGAGGGTAATGCCGAGAAGGCGGCTTACGGTCCGGGCGTCTTCGTCGAACGTCTCGTAAAAGTCGCCCATCCGAAAGAGGAGAATGGCCTGCGGATGGCGCGCTTTGATCTTGTAGTACTGCCGCATCAGCGGCGTCTGCCCTTTGTTCGTGGCGTCCGACATGATGGAAGGAATTCCGTCGCATCCTGCTCAATTGACCATTGCCGTTAGACACCGAGGGGCCGGTTCGTCTAACCGCCGGTAACATATGGATTTGGAAAAGGCGATCCTAGCGGATTGTAGACCGGTTTTCCACAGCTTGACGGACCGTCGGCCGTACATATTCACGAAACCGAGTTCCATTGATCCGGTCATAACATTAGATTGACGATTCAACGGAGGAAGGATCGCTGGGAATCGACTCATGTCTGCCTGGTACGAGGTCTACGACAACGTCGACGTGCAACTGATGGCCCGCAAGCGCGCGGCCACGATGACGGCCGTCGTAACCCTCGTCATCATGTTCTCGATCACGGGTTTGGCGGTGGGGCTCGAAGGCTCGCTTCCGCTTCTCGTCGTCGTGCCGTTGATCGGGGGGGCGTGGCTCGCGTTCGCGTGGTGGTCGGTCCTCAGGTATCGATCGCTGCGCCGTCTGGTGTGGTGCATCAAATTGTCCGACGCCGAAATCGTAGGCTACGACTACGCGCGCCACAAATCGGAAGTCGATTGGCGCAGCGTCGTGCGCGTAGAGATCGCCGACTCCGCCCTTCTGATCGTCGGAAGCGGCCAGGTCGCGCTCGAAATCTCGCACCTGTTCGCAGATTACGCCGATCTCAGCCACTGCGTGGTGAACTACGCGGAGCGCTACGGCATTCCCGTCCACGTCGACGGTCGCCCGTGGCAGCAAATCGACGTATACGACGTTTTTCCCTTTCTCACTGCCGACACGCCCTCCTCCCCGACGCACGGGTCCGCCTCGCGGTAGGCGGCCTCCGATCAAGGAAGCCGGACTCTGGAAGATGGCGAACAGCGAGGTCCGCCTCGCGGTAGGCGGCCTCCGATCGCGCGCCGCGACGTTCATGCGCCGTGTTGATCGTGCGCCGTGACGCTCGCTGCGTGGGTCACTCTGCGACGAGCTCGGTTTGGAAAAACGCCTCGATCTCATGATGCTGCCGGCGCGCGTCCTCGTAGCCGATGTCGATGAGCCGAGAGATGTAATCCCGTTCGAACAGCAGCAGCGACAGCCAGTCCGGGCTTCGCGTTTCGCCCGTTCCGAGCATCCGCGAGAAGATTTCCAGTGACGTCGGCAGCGTAGCCTCGTAGTTTCCCGCGATCTTGCCGAGGTCTACCGACGGACGCACCAGCAGCAGCTTCACGGGACGCAAGCCCATCCGATCGCCCGGTCCGAGCCGCTTGACGAGGCGGTTGATTCGAGCCATCATGAGCGCGTCGTCGTCGAGGGCGTCGAGGAAGACGGCGTTCGTCAGCAGGCCGAAGAGCTGGGACGCCGGAGGGTAGCCTTCGACGAGCGGTTGGTCCGCTTCCACGCGCGTGCGGCTGTAGCGTGTGGAAATCGCCAGGACCCGGTCCGCCCCCAGATGGATGGCCGGCGCCAGCGGTGCCGACAGCCGGATGCCGCCGTCACCATACCAGGCGTCTCCGATGTTGACGGCGGGAAAGAGAAACGGGAGCGACGTCGACGCCATGATGTGATCGAGGGTGAGGAGCGTGTTGATCCCAACGCGATTCGGCCGCTCCCACCGCTCGAATTCGTCACCCTGCACCCACGTCACCGTCTGGCCCGTCGTGTAGCTCGTCGTCGCGATGGCGACCGCGCGGAGCCTTCCTTCCTTGAGGTTGCGCGACACGCCCACGAGCCGGCCGTCCTGGGTGGCGAGGTGCTTTTTGAGGTACTCCTTGAGCGGCGACGTGCTGGCCAGGGCCCGAAGGTCTTCGGTCGTGCTCACCTCGGCGTTCTGCCCGAGCATGCCGCGGAGAAGGACCGTGCGCAGGACCCGAAACGTCGATTCGACTTCATAGACGTGACCGGACCGGATGTCGCGCCACGTTTCGATGAGGCCTCGCGAGGCGTCCGCAAACGGGCCGGGGTGATTGGCGAAGTGAGCGGCGTTGATTGCGCCGGCCGAAACACCGATAATGATGGAGAATTGCGAGTCGGGGATGTGTTCGGCTACGTAATTCAGCACGCCGGCCTGATAGGCGGCTCGTGCACCTCCTCCCGTTAGAACGAGTCCGAACACCGCAGGCGGCGTTTCCGGCGGGCCCGCCATTTCGCGCAATCGATCGATGGCTTTCCGTATCACGGCGTGAATCGTCTATGAGCGGGACGGCTCCGACAAGGTAAAGAACCCGATGAACATCCTGTTCCTGTTTGTCGACGGCATCGGCCTGGGACCCGACGACCCGAACGTGAATCCGTTCGCCGCGCTGCGGCTGCCTTCGTTCGAGGCGCTGTCTGGGGGCTATCGGTGGATCGAAGGCGTCCCGGAAACCCGCTCGCCGGCGCATCGATTTGCGGCGATCGATTCCAATCTGGGGATGGAAGGCCTGCCGCAAAGCGGCACCGGCCAGGCCACGTTGTTCACGGGCGTGAATTGCGCCCGGCTGGCCGGCCGGCACTACGGCCCCTTCCCCCACTCGAAAACGAAGGCCGTCATCCGGGATCGAAACGTTTTTCGAAGGCTGGAGGCGCTGTTTCCGGAGGATGACGAGCCGGCAGCCTTCGCGAACGCCTATCCGCAGCGGTTCTTCGGTTATGCCGAGGAGCGGGATCGCTGGACCGTAACGACGCTGTGCTCCCTGCACTCGAGAACGCGGGTCCGAAGTACGGACGACCTGCGAAACGGACTGGCGGTACCGGCGGATCTGACGGGAAGGCGATGGCCGGATCCGGTGGACGACGAGACGATGCCGGTAGACGAACGCGACGCCGCGCGACGATTGCTTCGCCTCACCTCCCGTCACCGTTTCACGCTGTTCGAGTACTTCTTGACCGACAAGGCCGGCCACAAACGGTCTCAGGCACAGGCGCGCACGGTACTCGAGAGTCTCGATCGATTGATCGGCACGTTGTTGGGCGAAGTCGACACGGAGGAAACCCTCCTCCTTCTGACGAGCGACCACGGCAATCTGGAGGATCTTTCGACGAAGAGCCACACCCGAAACCGCGTGCCGTTCGCAGCCTACGGCCGGGGCGCGGATCGATTCGACGGCGTGCGCTCGCTGGTCGACGTGACGCCCGCCGTCCTCGCGGCGCTCAGCGGCCGCACGTGAGCGTCAGTCGCCCCCCTCCTCCTCGCCCGACGCGAGGCGGCCGGTGACGAGCTCGTCGACCAGCCGATCGGCGTCGTACATGTCCGCCAGCGCTTCGATGATGCCGCGGGAATCGACCGACACGGCGCGCCCGCGCTCATCCAGATAGATGTAGGTGTTCTGCAGCGCGTCGATGTTGCTGTCGAAGACGACTCCGACGACCTGCAGGTCTTTGTTGAGCAGCGGCGAGCCCGAGTTGCCACCCGTGATGTCGTTCGTCGAGACGAGGTTGACCGGCGTTGACAGATCGAAGCCCTCGGGTGGCGACCGCCACGCCTCCGGCAGATCCCACTCGTCGCTGACGCCGCGGTAGGAATTGTAGTGATCGTACAGGCCGAAGTAGGTCGTATAGGCCGGCGCCGTCGTGCCGTTGTACGGATACGAGGCCACGACGCCGTCGGCGATACGCAGTGAGAACGTGGCATCCGGCGGAAAGCGCGTGCCGTGGAGGGCGAACCGCACCCTCGCGAGGGCGGCATTGAGCGCTTGCTCGCGGTTCTGGAGCCCGCTGAACTGCTGCTGGAGGGAGAAATAAAGCGGCGTGAGCGCCTGGGCGAGGGCCACGCTGGGATCGTCGCTACTCAGGTACCCCTTCTCGAGCAGCGCGGCGTAGGAGGCCGAGTCGGTCAGCGCCGTATTGTCGACGATCGCGCCGGCGACGGCGTCCGGACTCCGACCCGCAAGGACCCGCGAGACGGTCGGATCCGTCGCGCCGAGATACTCCCGAAGCTCGCGCAGCCGGGCCGCGAGCATCCTCTTTTCCAGCTCTTTGGGCCATTCCTCGACGTCGAGTGCGTCCTCGCGCAGATCCTCTATCTGATCGCGGGGCGTTCCCCGCCGCTGCATCGTGCCAATGACGTAGCCGTAGACGGCTCGGATCAGCACGTGCGAGTCGATGGCGGGGCTCGCGAAGTATTTGAAGGCCCCGCTCTCGGCCGCGGTCGCTTCCTTCGAACGCTGAAGCTCCCGTATCGACTGGATGACCGTGCCGTAGCGCTCGCGGAGCGAATCGACGGCCGCGATCTCTCGCCGCAGCTCGTCTTCGGCCGCCTGACGCCGGGCGATCAACAGGGAATCGCGCAGGCCGGCGAGCTCGCCTTCGTTCTTCTTGACCTGATTCGAGAGCTGATGGTGCGCATTCCGGAGGTCGAACTCCTGAACGTCTTCGGGATGCTCCTTCATGTAGGCGGCCAGGATCTCCATGCGCGCGCGCAACACGTCGAGCGCCTGCGGCACGTCGTAATCGCGCTGGTACCGCAGCTGGCTGACGGTGCTCAGCCGGCTCGTCGTTCCCGGATTGCCGACGACGAACACGGCTTCCCCTTCGCTGCTGCCGTTGCGGCTCCACTGAAAGTAGTTCGGGGACTCGAGCGGCTCGCCGTCCGGCCCGTAGGCCCGGAGGAAACTGAAGTCGAGGCTGTAGCGCGGGTACGTAAAGTTGTCGGGATCCCCTCCGAAGGCTCCGACGGCCAGCTGGGGCGCCATGACGAGGCGCACGTCTTCGTACCGCCGGAACGTGTAGGCGGAATACCGGCCCCCGTCGTAGAGCGCGACGACTTCGACGGTCAGGGTCGAATCTCGGCCTTTCGCCTCGCGGTCGAGGCGTCGCTCGATCTGATCGGCGCGTTGGGAGCGGATTTCAGCTTCGTCGCCCGTGGCCGCACCGACGTCGTAGACCTCATCGGTGACGTCGCGAATCTCTATGACCTGTTCCGCATAGAGGTCGTCCACCTTCCGTTCCGTCGTCAGCGACGCCGCGTAGAAGCCGTCGTCCAGAAGATTTTCACCCGTTTGCTCGACGTCGGTCACGCTCGAACGGGCGCAGTGATGGTTGGTGAGAATGAGTCCGGAGGGCGAGACGAACGAAGCGGTGCAGTTCGGCAGGCGCAGCGTGCCCAGTCGGGCGTGCGCGAACCACTGCGAGTCGGGGCGAAAGTCGTAGGTCTCTTCGAAGTAGTCGAGAGGGGGCTCGTCGAAAGTCCACATCTTGCCGGTGTCGAATCGGCCGACTTCGATCGCGACGGCTTCCGGCGGCGGAGTCGTGTCCGTCACCGGGGCAGCCTCCTCCTGGGGCCGTGCGGGCTCGTCCGCCCGCTCGGTAACGACCACGGTCCGGCGTCCGCTCGAGCAGCCGATGAAGAAGACGAGGGCGAATACGATCGAGAGTTTGCGTTTCAGCATTGCGGGAAGACGTTCGATGGGACGGCGGATGGGCCTGAAAGGACGTGGCAGGTCGGAACGGGGTTCGGGCTGGTTCGCGTTAGTTCGTGCCGGCGCCGATCGCCTCGGCCTCGGCCTCCGTTAAGACGAGACGCCCGGTCGTGAGTTCGAGCACGACGCGCCGGGCGCCGTACACGTCGTCGAGCGCCTCCAGGATGCCGCGGGCGTCCACGCTGACGGCGCGTGCGCGATCGGGCAGATAGATGAAATCGGCGGAGAGGCTTTCGATGTTGCCGTCGAAGACGAGGCCCACGAGCTCGAGGTCCGCGTTGACGACGGGCGAGCCGGAGTTGCCCCCGATGATGTCGTTGGTCGAGACGAAGTTGAGGGGCGTTTCGAGGTCGAGGTCGGCCGGCGACGGCAGCCACCGCTCCGGAAGGTTCCACGGCGCCTCCCCGCCGTGGGAGTAGTAGTAGTCGTAGATGCCGTAGATCGTCGTATACGGGGGCGCGATCGTGCCGTTGTAGGGGTACCCGGACACGACGCCGTCCGCGATGCGAAGGGAAAAGGTGGCATCCGGCGGCACGTCGGTCCCGTACACCTCGAACCGTGCCCGCCCGAGCCGGCTTCCGATCTCCTCCTCCCGGGCAAAGAGACCGGCCATGGCGCTTCGGAACGCGTTGAGGTGCGGCGCGAGCCTCGCGGCCGTTTCGATTGCCGGATCCTGCATCGTCAGCGAACCCGTCGTGAGGGCCTTGGCGGCCGATTCGGCGCTCGTGAGCGCGGAGCCGTCGAGGACGACCTGCGCGAGCGCCGCGGGTTCGCGGCCGTCGAGCACGTCGCGCACGAACTCGTCGTCGTGGCCGAAATGGCGTCGGAAGTCCTCGAAACGCAGCGTCAGGAAGCGCTCGTCGACGGGCCGCGGCTGATCCTGCACGGATTCGAGCTGCGCGAGCGCCCGCTGGAGCGGCTCCTCACCGGAGGCTCCCTGCTCCCGTTCCCTGAGGTACTGATAGGCGACGAGGGCGCGCCGCAGCGTGGCCGAGCCGAGGATCGACGACGGCGCGAGCGCCAGGAAGGATTGCAGCTCGGAGGCGTAATTGCGCTTCTGCTCCTGCACGTCCTGCATCTCATCGATGAGGCCGCCGTAGCGCGCCTGTAGCTCCGGATCCGCCTGGATCGCTTCCGCGAAATTGCGTTCGGCATCTTCTCGGCGGGCGAAAATGACCGGATCCTTCAGCGCGCTCACCGCGCCGCGGTAGAGCTTCTGCGCGTTCTGAAGGGAGAAGATCTGGTTGCGGAGGGCGTCGAGCGTATCGGCCTCGGAGGCTTCGAGATAGGCCTGCAGTGCCTCGAGGCGGGATTCGATCAGGTGCAGCACGGCCCCCTCCTCGACGTCGCGCCGGAAAGCCAGCTGAGCGACGGTCGAGAGCCGGAAGGTCGATCCCGGATTGCCGATCACGAACACGGCGTCGCCGTCCTCGACGCCGTCGTCGGTCCATTTGAAATACGTCTCGCTGTCGAGCGGGTCGCCGTCGTCGCCGTAGACCCGGAAGAGCGACACGTCGAACGTATAACGAGGATACGTGAAATTGTCCGGGTCGCCCCCGAAGAAGCCGACGTCGAGCTCGGGAATCATGACGAGCCGCACGTCCGTGTAGTGGCGGAAGACGTAGGCCGAGAACCGGGCGCCGTCGTAGAGCGAGATGACCTGAACGAGGTGGTCCCCGCCCATTTCGGCGCCGATGCGCTCTTCGATCCGCGCGACCGCCTCCTCGCGGGCCTGTATGCGCTCCGCGCCGGTCTCCGCGCCGGCCAGGGCCGAGTCGACCTCAGACGTCACGTCCCGAATCTCCACGAGCTGATCGGCCCAGAGCTCGTCCACGCGGCGCTCTCCGGACAGGTCGTCCGCGTAGAAGCCGTCGTCGAGAACGTTCTCGCCGGCCCGGCCGACGCTCGTCGCGTGGTCGCGCCCGCAGTGATGGTTGGTGAGCACGAGTCCGTTCGGAGAGACGAACGACGCCGAGCAGCCCGGGATGCGGAGGGCTCCGAGGCGGGCGTGCTCGAACCATGCGTCGTCGGGCTCGAAGCCGTAGGTCTCGGTGAAATACTCGACGGGCGGATGCTCGAAGGTCCACATCTTCCCCTGATCGAATCGCCCGGCGCGCACGGTGTCGAGGTCGGAGGTCGTTTCCTGCCGGGCGGTCTGACGCGGGATGGTCCGCGGGATCTCGCGGGGCACGACCTGCGCCGTCGTGGTGTCCGCTTCGGCGTCTGCGGCGGTCGTAGACGTGGTCGTCGACGTGGAAGCGCAGCCGGTGAGAGAGAAGAACGCGACGAGAAGGGCCAGGAGACCGCCGGCCGACGGCCGAAGAAGGATGTGCATCGAAAGCTTTCCGAAGTCCGTGTGAGATTCGCCCCTACTACCGAAGAGCGGCGCCTAAAGATTCCGGGGGGTGCTCGGGCGCGGCGAAGCGGCGATCCCTCCTCCCTATCTGCTCTTAGACGCATATCGCGCGAGAGATCGGGAGGCGCTCGTCTTCAGGCGGTCTCGACGGAACATCCGCTTGACCGGCGTATATTGGCCTCCCTGCGACGCGGTTTTGCGGGCGAGTCTCACGGGGCTCGTTGGCTTGCGCAGCTACCTTTAATTGCGAGAGTGGCGGAATTGGCAGACGCGCCAGACTTAGGATCTGGTGGGGTAACACCCGTG
>CAZMXY010000063.1:0-11920 GCA_964570345.1 uncultured Rhodothermales bacterium
GCCGGCATCTGCTACGAGATCACCGAGATGAACTCGGTCTTCTTCGGCCGGAACTCCAGCACGCTCACAGAAGAAGGTCGGGCCGCGCTCCAGGAGAATATTGAGATCTTCCAGGAGTGCCCGAACCTGTGTGCACGGCTAGAGGGTTGGGCCGCTCCCGGCGAGCGGAATCCGCAGGAGCTGTCCGAGGCGCGCGCCCGCGCGGTCGAACAGTACTACGTGGATAACGACCTGGCTGCAAGCCGCTTCCAGACCATCGGCATGGGCGTCCTGCCCGGCACGACGAAGAAGGAAGGCGCCAGCGAGGCCCGCCGCGTGGATACGATTCCCGTTCAGTGCGTGGACATGCAGTAACACGCCGCGAGGCTAACGGCAAACAAAAAGCGGGTCGGCCCCATCGAGGGTCGACCCGCTTTTCGTATACAGCCGAATCGGATGCGGCCTATCGATAACAGCAACTAGCGTTGTGTGACCGTGGGCGGTAGAGCCGGCTCCTCCTCGAAACGAAATCGTTTCCGGCTTCCGAGAATGGCGCCGATCGGAGTCGAAAATAGCGAGGCATAGAGGGCATGGGCGGGAGGGAAAATGCGAAACTTCTCCCCCTTCGTGATTGCGAGCGGATCGCTCGTCGGATCGTCACCCTCCACCGCGGCTCGAACGCCGCCCGCAGCGGCGCCGACGACGGCTCCGACCACGAGACCGGTGATGGCCCCTCTTCCGGCCTTGCGCACGCTTAGCTCCCGCACGTTGGACGTAGGCTCAGCCTTCAGCGAATTTGAGCGCCGGTCTATCCACGTAACGCTGTCCGCGTCGACGTGGACGGACGTGACGTTCATCGTCTTGCCGTTGTGCAACTCCATCTGAACGATCTGACCACGTACCGCTCTGTTGACGTTCTGAAAGGCAGGATCCTCGTTATTCGTGTTCACCATTTCAACGCTCGAACAGCCGCCAATAAATACGACGCCGAGTATCACTACGAGTCGTGTTAACATCTGACTTACCTCACGAAATTGCTATGATACCTGGAAATTTCTACCTCCGACGCCGTCCGGATCACGGAACGGAAGGAACCGCCGGATCGGCATCACCAGTCGGCAAAAGACATGCCGTTAGAGGATTTGCGCTCGCGAGCGGAGGTCGGCCGTCCCCCTACCTGTCGAATCAATCCGGTGGGACTCGCCGTTGGCATCGTTCACGAAGACGTGTTCGGCATGCCGGAATTCCATCAATCGGCGAAGGTAGATTTGACTCGTGGGCTGAAGGCCGAGGCACGGCGCCTCGGATTCGAGGGCTGCGGGGCGTCCAAGGCCGTTCGTCTAGACGAAGAAGCACGCCGCCTCGAGCAGTGGCTGCTCGGCGACAGGCAGGCCTCGATGGGGTGGATGGAGAACCACTTCGAGAAGCGCGTCGACCCTCGTCGCCTGGTAGACGGCGCTCAGAGCGTCATCTCCGTGATCCACAACTACTACCAGCCGGTGCAGGCCGCTTCGCTCTCTCGCGTGGGAAAGATCAGCCGCTATGCCTGGGGCGACGACTACCACCTCGTCATGAAGGAGAAGTTGTTCGCCCTCTTCAACTGGCTCGACGCGAGGGTCGGTGGGGTGCATGGACGAGCCTTCGTCGATTCCGCGCCCGTCCTTGACAAGGCGTGGGCCCAGCGGAGCGGCCTGGGATGGATCGGCAAGCACTCCAACCTCCTCAACCGAACGCTCGGTTCATTTTTCTTCATCGGTGAGCTGATCGTGGACGTCCCGCTGGATTACGACCAGCGAGGCGACGACTACTGCGGCAGCTGCACCCGCTGCATCGATGCCTGTCCGACCGACGCCATCTATCGCCCTTACGTAGTCGATGCGAATCGGTGCATTTCCTATTGGACCATCGAGCACCGGGGAGACGACCTTCCGTCGGATCTGAGCGCCGGCTTCGACAACTGGATATTCGGCTGCGACGTCTGCCAGGACGTATGCCCGTGGAACAAATACAAAAGACCGACCAGGGAATCCCGGTACGGTCCTCGTCCCGGAATGACGGACTCGGAGCTGGAATCGTGGATGGAAATCGATCTGGAGGAATTTCGACGCCGCTTTCGCAACAATCCGGTCAAGCGAGCGACGTTCGCGGGTTTCAAGAGAAACGTCCGGAACGCGATGGCGAATGCGTCTCGACGCGACGAACCGGAAAAAGCGAGCTAGCGGAAGGAAAAATCGTCGGTCATGCTCGCGCCTTATTCGTCGCTTCGAACGCGCGACCGCGGACCTTCCCACTCTTCCGCCCGCGACGTCGGAAGGACGACGCGAAACGTCGATCCCTCGCCCTTGGTGCTCTCCACCTCGATGTCCCCGTCCATCAGATCGAGCAGTCGCTTCACCAATGAGAGGCCGAGACCGGAACCCTCGAACCGCCGGTTGAGGCGGTTATCTTCCTGTAGGAACGGAGTGAACAGTCGGTCCAGGTATTGATCCGAGATGCCGACGCCGGTGTCGATCACCTCGATTTCCGCCCTTGCGTCGGAGCGTCGGCGCGTCCGGACGGTAACGGACCCTTCTCGGGTAAACTTGGCAGCGTTCGACAGCAGCAAGTCGATTACTTGCTCGAGGCGTTGAGGATCACCGACGACGGAAGGATCGTCCGGATCCATGTCGACGCGCAGATCGATTCCTTTCCGGGACAGCGCGACGGCCATCTTACTCGTCGAGCGCAGGATGATCTCATGCAAGGGGATCGCCACACTTCGCAGCTCAATCGATCCAACTTCCAGATTTGTGAGATCGAACAGGTCATTGACGAGCGTCAGTAATTTCTGAGAGTTTTCGCGGATCGCCTGTAGAAACTCCGTGATCTGATCGGGAAGCATCAGGCCGTTCTCCTCCGCGTGTTCGGCCAGCTCCCGTGCCAGTAGCTCCGCGAATCCATTGACCGCGCCCATGGGCGTGCGGATCTCGTGACTCATCGTCGCGATAAAGGCGCTCTTGATTTGATTCGCCGATTCCGCCTGCTGCTTGGACTCGGTAAGCGATGCCTCGGCAATCTTTTGTTCCGTCACGTCCGTCAATATCCCGCTCACGATGACGTCGCCCATCGCATCCTGTTCCGGGGATGCGTGCTCTTGAAGCCAACGAACCGAACCGCTTCGCTGCTGCACACGGTAGGTGATCCGACTCTCCTGCCCACGACGCAGCGCCTCGTCGTGGACGTCGACCGTCTCGCGATCCTCTTCATGGACGATTTCGTCCGCCCACGCTACGAAGCCCTCTCCTCGGGCGACGATTTCATCCATCGCATAACCGGTCAACAACTGAATCTGCGGTGTGGCGAATAGATATCGGCGCTCACCGTCTTCGTTGAACGTAAAAGTGAAGAGACAATCGTCGATCGTAGACGTGATGTGGCGGTATCGATTGCCGGTCAACATCCAGCTCCAGAGCGTTTCGAACAGGCGAACGAGTCCGTCCATCAGCCGGAGCTCGAGATCTTGCCAGATGACGGGCGAACCGTCCGTCGTAACGTGACTCCGTTCAAAAATTGCAAATCCACTGAACCGGTCGTCGTCGTAGAACGGCATCCAGGCGGATTCGGCTGCGTCGGTCATCTCCAGCAGCGTTCTGGCGCTATCACCCGAATTCGCCGTCACGTGAAGGCTTTTCCGACGTTCGATGAGCACGTTTAGCACGGGATGCTCGTTCTGAAGCACGATTAGCGATTTCGGCTCCTCCTCTCCGGCCCTCCACCAGCGCGCCCGAATCGTGCTGCAATCGCCTGCGGCATTGTTCATCAGCAGGTAGATGCGATCCGCCCGGCCGGTTTCTCCGAGAATGCGCGCCGCCTCCTGCAAGAAGGCGTCTTCCTTCGAGTCGGCGAGAGCTGCCTTGCGGAGCGCAGACTCGGCGGCCGCGTAACGGTTTCGGAGTTGAAGTTCCGCTTCGCGACGGCGTTCGGCGCTCCGGTCCTCGATCATCAGTACGCCGCCTACGATCCCGCCTTCCGGATGCCGGATCGGTGATCCGTGAAGGTCGAGGTGCTGGATCGCACCATGACCGTGGTAGGCAGCCGGCTCGCCGTGGAACGGTTTTCCGTCGTCGAGCATGGACCGCACGAGCGGGAGAACGCGCGCTTCGAGGCCCTCAATTGAATAAATCGATCGACCGATCCATGCGTCCTCAGCGGATTCGCCGATGATCTGGCGAAATTGGTGGTTCTCGAACGTAACGGTCCCTGCCGAGTCGAGGTGCAGCATCCCGATGGGACTTTGCTCCAGGAACGTCCGGTAAAGGGCCTCGCTCTGAAACAAGGCTTCCTCGACCTCACTTCGCTCGGTGACGTCGAATACGACGCTTTCGATCACCGTCTCGCCGTCGCGCTGCGTCGCGAACATATGCATCTCGGCCAGGCGCGGGCCCCGATGCTTCGTCAGGAATCGAACGCCGACGACCGCACGTTCACCTTCGACGGCGCGCCGAAGGGCGCCCATCAATTTCCACCGATCCTCGGGATGCACGGCATCCAGCCAAAATCTGCGGCCGTTGATTTCTTCCTGTTGATAACCCGTCATCCGCACGACTTCGGAATTCGCGTAAATGACGGTTCCATCGCCTCGGAGCATCGTCACCGAGACGGGAATTTTCTCGATTAGAGACTGAAATCCGGACTCTGAGGCGCCAATTTTCTCGTCGTCAGGGGTATAGCCGATCAAGAGCCACCCACCGGAGGCTTCCATGCGGATAGAGAGAACGGCCAACCCCCCCGTTCTGACGGGCATCAATCCCGATTCGTCTCGCCGGCGTTCCGTGAGACTGATCAGAATCGAATTCGGTACGCGAACCCCGTTCTTCCAGCCCCAGACGCGTTTTCCACAGGTATTGATCGTCAGGACCGTACCGGAGTCATTGATCTCCGCGACGGCGAGATCGGGCAATTCGGGAAGGCGTCGAAACACCTGAGCACCTAAACGAGATATGATTTTCCACTCCGGTGGGGCCATTACGCCGCAGTACCAGGATGAGAATCGGGAGGCTCAGCCGAAACGTCCCTCAAATAGGACGCCAAAAATGGATTCTCGCTGAATCCAATCGGCGGAAGCCGTTCCGGCCCGGCTAGGTCTCGTCGCCGACCTCCACTTCTTCGTGCACTCTTTCAGGGCGAAGAAGCGGAAAGAGCAATACGTCGCGAATCGAATCTTGAGCCGTCACGAGCATGGCCAAACGGTCGATTCCAACTCCCAGGCCGGCGGCGGGCGGCATACCGTACTCCATCGCTCGCAGGTAATCCTCGTCGACGTCCATCGCCTCCTCGTCACCCGCCGCGCGGAGCCGGGCCTGCTCCTCGAGTCGGGCACGCTGATCGATCGGGTCGTTCAACTCGCTGAAAGCATTACATATCTCCTTGCCGTTGCAGATGAGCTCGAAGCGCTCCACGAGACCGTCGTGATCACGGTGACGCTTGGCCAGGGGAGAAAGCTCGACCGGGTAATCGACAATGAACGTCGGCTGTATCAAGTGCGGCTCCACCTTCGCTCCGAAGATCTCGTCGATCAGTTTGCCCGAACCCATCGATTCGTCGACGTCGAGACCCAATTCATCTGCGATCGCAGCGATTTCATCTCGACTCCTGCCCAATAATTGATGCCCCGTCAGCTCTTCGATTGCCTTGAAGAGGGGGATGCGTTTGAACGGACGCTCGAAAGAGAGGGTTCGGTCCGCAAAGGTGATCTCCGGCCCACCCTGCACGTCCGTCACGATGAATTCGAGCATTTCCTCCACGAGATCCATCATCCATCGGTAGTCCTTGTAGGCAACGTAGAGCTCCATCATCGTGAACTCCGGATTGTGAAAGCGACTGAGGCCCTCGTTCCGGAAGTCCTTGGAGATTTCGTAGACGCCCTCGAATCCTCCTACGAGCAGCCGTTTCAGGTAGAGCTCATCCGCAATGCGCAGAAAGAGGTCCATGTCGAGGCTGTTGTGATACGTCGTGAACGGCCGCGCGGCCGCCCCGCCGTAGACGGGCTGAAGGACGGGCGTTTCGACCTCCAGATAGCCCCGGCTGTCGAGAAAATGCCGCATCGCGGAGATCATCCGCGACCTCTTGCGAAATACGTCCCGGACCTCCGGATTCACGACGAGGTCGACGTAGCGACGACGATATCGAAATTCCTTGTCGGTAACCTCGTTGTAAACGTGGCCCTCCTGCTCCTTCACGACCGGAAGCGGGCGAAGCGACTTGGAAAGAAGTTCAACGTTCTCTGCATGGATGCTCACCTCCCCCATCCGCGTCCGGAATACGAAGCCGCGCACGCCGACGATGTCGCCGATGTCGAGAAGCTTCTTGAATACGACGTTGAAGAACCCATCGGGCAGGTCGTCACGCTTGACGTAGATTTGGATGGAGCCTGAATCATCCTGCAGATCGAAAAATGCGGCCTTGCCCATCACTCGCTTGGACATGATGCGCCCTGCGACGGAGACGTCGTATCGTTCGTGAGCCTGGAGCTCCTCCGAGGGTTGATGGATCTCGTCGTCAAACGTCGAGAGGATGTTCCGAGCGCGATCCGTGACGGGCCAGGCGTATGGATAGGGATCGATGCCGTGACTTCGGATCTCTTCCAATTCTTCGCGGCGTCGAACTTCCTGCTCGCTGAGCTCTCTATTCATTAGGATTCCGATAAGACGTTACGGATGCCGCAGAGGATTGGCCCGGGTCACAGCGTACGACGAAGCCGTACTGGACGATCGGCAAATAAAGAAAAAGACGCGACTGAAACAGCCGCGTCTATCGAGTCTCACCTACCAATGCCCCGCGTCAAAGATCAGTTTCGAGGCACCTCGGTCGATGGCACGGCAAGGAGTACGCAGAGGCGAAACATGAGTACGGGCTCCGGCGCATTGACTGTTCGCCTCCGCAAATCAAGACCGCAGTGCGGAAATGGTATCGGAATCCCAAACGTCTTCGAAGTAACGGACGATTCCGAGCTTGAGAAGCTTCTCTTGCTCGTCGATGCCCAGTTCGGCGTTCGTGACGACGGAGCGCTCCCATATCCAGTAGCCCTTCTCGTCAAGGCCGACGCGTTCGTAGAGGCCCAGCTTTTCGAACGCGCAATACGTCCCCTCCATGATCGTGTCCTGCTTCTCTTCTTTGGCCAGCTCAGGCTCGTATCCACGACCGCGAGAATGGACGCCGATGAGGAATAGTACGGCTTCGATGCTGACGTCGCGGCCAAAACGCTCAGCCACCCACGCTTCCACGCGTTCCCACTGCTCGGCCAGCTCGACGTCATCCGCGGCGAGGTGACCGTCAAGAAGATCCATCACGAAATCCACGCATCGGCTTCGCTGAGCAATTGTCGATGTTTGTTTCGCAGGAGCTGCACCACGATCGTACTCAGCTGCCGCGCCGCGCCGCCCTTGGGCTGTGCGGATGCGAGTGAGAGGATACGCTGCGTGCCGTTCTCGATGGATTCGAGCGTCTCGCTGAGTGCGAACCACCAGGACGTCTCTTCCGACGGATGCGAACCGTCGTCCGATGACAGGTTCATGATACGACTGCCCTGTGCGTTCAGAGCCTGGCTAATGGCATCCAGCGTCGATTCCGTGGTCTGAACCATCTGATCGAGTTTTTCGCCCTGTGCAAGCGAAATAGCCGCCTTTGCAGCGGTCCTCTCGAGTTGAAGCACCCGCTCGAGGGATTGCAGGGCGGCGACCGCGACAGACTGACAGGCAACGCTCCCATGGAGACTCGAAACGATCCTACGTACGCGCTCTGCGTACGGGCACGGAACGGCGGCGGTCCCGACGTCTTGCCGGCCGTATTCCTTCGTGCTCCAGAGCTTCGACTTGTAGTCCTGTTGCCCTATCGGCTGTCTTCGCTTGTCTACCGGCTTCGAGAAAAATCGCGACGTATATCTAGCGATGCCCTCATTCATAAAGGCATTCAAGTTCATTCTACTTACCAAAACGCGGGTCCCAACAGCGATCGAAATCGGAGGTTCCGGTCCGATTCGCCAAATTTCGGCGGTTTCGGCGCTAAATGATCCCGACGATGCTTAACGGTCCGTTCCTCCTACGGTTTCTGGAACCTCGGATCATTCACGAACCGCCTGAGGCGCGTTACAAATCCGAGGCCAATCTTCGTTAAGAGTGAGTGAATCACATATACCCGACGTCAAGAAGGGAGCCTTCAAACTCGCGTAATTACGGCGCCCACGTACCCCGGTTGCCCGTTTTCAGGCGGCTTGACGTCGAGAATCTGAACGTGATTTGCCCTCCGATGTACTGCGGCGATGAGGGCGACGAGAACGGGGCCCTTCCCTTCCATTCGAAACCTGCCGCTATTGAGTAGAGCCATGAGTCGCGACACGTCCCTGTTCTCGAGGAGATCGCGAAACGTGCCGACGACGTCCTCACCGGCCTCGAGGACGTTTGCAGTCGCTACGAGCAAGGCGCGGCGGCTGTACATGATTTCACCGATGGCTTGACCGAGTTCGCGACAGAAATCAGGCGTTTCTTCGCCCATCACGATCGGTACGACGTCGAAGCTGGATTCGAGGACGGTTTGAAGAAAGGGGAGCTGAACGTCGATGCCTTGCGAATGGAAGTGGCCGGCGTTGCTAAGAAAAATATCGTCGTCCTCATCACACAGCTCGTTACGGACCTGATCGTCGACACGAAGGTTGCCCATTACGGTCCGATATTCGTCGACCTCGCAAACGTGGATGCGTCCGAACGCGCCGCCATGGCTGGGTTCGACGAGAATCACCGTGTCGTAGCGACTGCCTTTGAGCGTCGAATAGACGTCCGCCGCGACGCCGCCCCCGCTTAAGAGATTGGCATCGGGAACGATGGCGGCTACCACGTCTCCGCGGACGGGTTGGGGCGATGCGGCGCGAAGGAGTTCGTCTATCTGATCTCGAAGGAGGCGTGGCTGCGTCGCGTAGACCTCGCGATCGTTTGCTGTCATGCAGTTCAGATCCAGCTGGCTGGAGAAGACGTCACGGCTACGGCAAACCCCTGCGCACGAAGGGACGTGAATGCGTCACGGGTTTCACTGTGGGCCCTACTGGATTTGAACCAGTGACCTCTCGCGTGTGAGGCGAGCGCTCTGAACCCCTGAGCTAAGGGCCCAAAAAGGGATTACGAAGTTATCGTGTGAACCGAGCGTCGAAGGCATGAGTTGAGCGCAAATAACTACGTCGGGAGCGTTGAAACGTCAGGGAGCCGAACGGCTCGTTCGCAGCGTCGCGAAACTGGAGTCGGTGCGCACCCACCTCGCGTGAAAATCGGAAGAGACGAGCGAGCGGAAAGCGGACGGAGTCGTGAAAGCTGAAAGACGGGAATAATTGGATTTGCTCTTGAGCGGCACGGCAGGTCGGTCACTCTGTGCGCGAGACGAATGACCCTGTGCGCGAGACGAATGACTCTGTGCGCGAGACGAATGAACGATCCCGAAGACGTCCGCCTGCCTGGCGACTGGACCGGTCGTCGGATCGGCTTCAAAGACGGTAACTCCCGCCATCATTCCAACGAGTAACAGCAGCGCCATCGCGGACGTGACCGTGGCGAAGGATCGAAGGTGATCGGACAGCACCAGGTGGAACGGGACCCGGGCGCGCATCAATTCACATGAGATCTCTCGTCGGAGCCGTTCGTGCAGGTCACGCGGGGCGTGACATCGACAACCGTAGCGGCAGAGCAGCTTGCGCGTATTCTGAAGGCATTCGACGTGCTCCCTCAGATCGGGATTCAGCCCGAGGTATTCTTCGAACACCTCACGTATGAGGGGATCCATCGTACCATCGACGTACTCACAGAGCAATTCGTCTTCCAGCCCTGAATAATCGTTCACGCCGGTATTGTATCCTTCACACATAGGCAGATCTGACCGTCCTGCGACTCACATGCACACGTTCTTCGGGTAAAAGAAAAAGGGTCGGCAGTTGAATAACTACCGACCCCTCCTCGTGATCCATCGTGGGACGAAAGCGTTATTCTTCCTGCGCCGAATAGATATCTCTCAAAAGTACCTGGAGTTTCGTACGGCCTCGATTAATTCGGCTTTTGACGGTGCCCATGGGGAGGCCGGTGATTTCGGCGATTTCCTCGTACGCAAGTTGCTGCACGTCGCGCAGCACGACCACTTCTCGGAACTCTTCCGGAATCTGCTTCAGGGCCTCCTGAATGTAATGATCTTGTATCGTGCTCTCGGTATGCTTGTCCGGAGAGAAAGTTTCGTCCGGAACCTCGACTTCGTACTCTTCATCGTCGCGATTTACGGACTGCAGGGAATACAAGCGGCGACGCTTCCGTTTCCTGTACTCGGATCGGGCCAAATTGCCCGCGATGGTGTAGAGCCACGTCGAGTATTTGGCGATTCGGCGATAGGAGTGCCGGTTACGATAGACCCGCAGGAAGGTCTCCTGCAGGAGATCTTCGCACTCCTTCATGTCGCCGAGAAAGCGATAGATGTAATTCGTGAGAGGGTCTTTGTACCGACTCACGAGGATGTCAAACGCCTCGACCGTACCCGCTTGAAACTGCGACATCAGGTCCTCGTCGCTCATCTGGCTGAGGGTCTCGAGATGCCGGTTGTTCGGATTGCTCCGCTTCTGTAGCGTTCTCTGGCGCTTGAGAAGGTTTTTTTGCTTCATTGAGGTCTTTGCCATGTTGATCTCACTATATGTAAAAAGGGGCGTACCCCGGGTATTCCTTCGCCTGGCGGCGTCCGTGATTCGTCCTCACGCGGATGCGGCCAGGATGCGTCTGAGCGTAAGGGACATCACCAACTTCTCGTCCCGGGCGGCGCCCCCCTTGAGCTCGTAATCCGCCGCCAGAAGGGCCGAGAAGGCCTCTTCTATCGACGGAACCGTGTATCGTCGTAAGCTCGCGACGTACTCCTTGACAAAATATGGATTTACGCCAATCCGGGCGGCCAGCGCTTTGTCGGGCACGCGCCCCTTTGCAGCCGCCAGCTTCCAGAGTCTCGTGAAGTAGGCGTTTAACATCGCCACCGTTTTCAGCGCTTCGCCACGAGCATTCGCCGCTTGCCGCAACATCCGTTCCGCGATACGAAAAGCGTCGCTTTCACGCCGTTCTCCAACGGCGCGCAGCAGTTCAAATACGTTAAATTCTCTGGTCTGTCCGCTCGCATGGACAACGTCGTCCGCCGTAATGGTCTCTCGGCCGGCCGTGTACGTCGTCAGCTTCTCCAACTCTTCGTAGGCAGTGCGCATGTCCGACCCCACGAATTCGGCCAGGATCTCGACCGCCTCCGGCGCAATGCGATAGCCTCGGGACTCGGCGCTCTGCTGAATCCAACCGGGCATCTGGTTGTCGTATAGCGCCTTACTCGCCATGGAGACGGCGTGTGCGCGCAGTGCGCGGTACGGATGGGTCGACAAGTTCGGCTTCGTGCCGCAGACGAGCATGACGACCGCCGTCGGATTCGGGCGCTTCGCGTATTCCTTGAAAAGGTGGTTGTCCGTCAGTTTCTCGAAATCCCGGACGATTACGACGCGGCGCTCGGCCATTACGGGATACGAAGAGCACAAGCCCAGAGCGCTCGAGGCATCCGACTCGTGACCGTAGACGATGTCCAGGTTGAAGTCGCGCTCGTGCGGAGCGAGAGCGTGCTCAAGCAACAAACGCTGCAGTTGTTCAGCCGGAAACCTTTCCTCACCGTACAAAAAATAAAGCGGCTTGAAATTACCGTGTCGGAACGCGGTCGCAAGCTGTTCGTAAGTTTTTTCGGTCGCAGCCATGCGCGCCTATTCTTCAGCGCCAGATCGAATTAGTGAAGATACGGCGCTTCCCTTTGTTACGCCGTCGTTCTCTGCCCGACAAGAACGGACGAAAGTCTATTCTAGTATTCTTCAAACTGACGGTTCGCGTCTTCCCCTCCTCTGAGGCCCCGTTACTGCGCGCTTCGAGAG
>CAZMXY010000063.1:12020-19955 GCA_964570345.1 uncultured Rhodothermales bacterium
GCCCCGTTACTGCGCGCTTCGAGAGAATATACACTCGCGCCCTTCCTTTCGTTATCTGCACTTACGACCGTTACGGAATCAGAGTAGATTCTCCGGCTTCGTCTCCAGTTTGTAGGAATTGAGAGCGACATGTTACGGTCCGCAGGAACCGCCGCCGCGCGCTCGACCGGACTAAGACGTGAGCCGGCTTTCGTGGAGCCTCAGCGCCGCGCGGCGAAGAAGCTCCGCGTCGTGCTGGATGACGGCGAAGGCGACGTCGAGGATCGTCAGCACGTCGTCCCCTGCCGTTGCCTTTCGATTCCACATGTCGGCGGGCAGCCTACGCAACAGGTCCACCAGGTCCGTCCGCGCCTCCTTGACGAACTCCAGGATGGTTGAAAACGGCTCGTCCCGCCACGCACGTCCCTCCAGAAGCTGCTCGTCGTCACCTTCCCGCAGGATCGGCTGATCCTCGTCAATCATGGTCTGAAACGCGGGAAGATAGACGTGTCGATCGTAGAGTCCGATGAGCGCGTAGAGCTCTTTGATCGAACGTTCGCCCTCGAGCGGACTCATGCTCAAGACCTCGTCGGGCATGAGGTTCAGCTGCGTGGCCACGGCATCGATCTCATCGACGAGATGCAGTACCTGGGCGACGATGCGATGCCGCGGCTGCTCCGACTCTGTTCTCATTACCGGGGAAGGCTCGCGCCTGGAGTGGTCGGTCGGTCAGAACGTGTGAGCGAATCCGGCTCCGATGATGAGCCGAGCTCCGTCACCGGCTCGACCCGTTAGATCAGCGAAAGCCGCCGTCACGATGAACGGCATCTGTTTCAGAGGTGCAATGGAAATGCCCGAATTAAGGTCCTGGCCGGTCCAATCGGCGACGAAACTAACGGCTCGCGTCATCTGAATGCCGACACTTCCGAACGCATTCACGCGCCCATCGTCTCTCGAGATTTGATGCTCGCTTCGAAATCGCCCGTTCCCCAGGCCGAGCGACGCCGTCAACGTTGGGAAGGGATCGTTTCTGCCCGGACGTAACTGAAAGCGCCGCGAGCCGACTGCGTAATAGCTGGTACCGCTGTCCCCCATCTCACCTCGCAGCGCAACCGCGTTTTCGACACCGGCTGCAACGTGGAAATTCCTCAGCGCCTGCCGGTGAATCTTCACACTGAGAATAAAGTCGCGCTTTTCTCCCCGGTCCGGCTCAGTGAATACGTTGAAATTCGTAATCACGAATTCGAGACCGGCGGTTTTCCGAGCGTCTCCCAGACCAAACCCCACCGCAAGGGCGCCGTCCGGGATATTCCCGTTCCGCGTGCGCCGTTGATAGACGGCCGCGCCGAAGACGTCCCGAAAGTCCGCCCCGTAGGCGGTCGGAGTGTTGATCGACGATCCGGGAAGGCTCACGGCGTAATGCCGATAGACCAGCGTCGACGGAAAGGCGATGAGGTAACGCTGCCTTGCAGCGTCCGTCGTGTCCGCCGTGCTTGTCTGATCCGCGCTCAAAGCGGTAGATCCGCCTCGCTCAGAGGCCGCCGTCGGACCGACGAGTAACGCGGCCAAAGCAACGACTGCACTGATGCGCGCTGTTCGTCGCATGCGATTTCAGCGGGTATCCGGTGAGGCGGCTTCGGCGAGCGACGAGAGGATGAGATGGATGACGGCAAACTCGTCGGAAGGCTGATCGAAGAAATCGCTCGAGGCATTCCGTACGAAATGGTCATACGCTTCAAGTGAAGCCGCGAAGCGTTCGGCATCTACCTCGCCATGGGCCGTGAGGCCCCGAAGCGATTCTAGAAGCGTCTGAGTCGCCGCGGGCTCGCTGCCGCCTGGATCCAGCGATCGACGCACGTCATCCAGACACGTTTCGCTCGCCGGCGACGTCGCTTCGGTCGAAAGGCAGAGAAGGTTTCGTTGGGCGGCCACGGCCGTCACGATCCCGCCTTCAACCGAGGCAATAGGGACGATCAGGAGGCTTCCGGACGCCAATTGACGATTGAGCCCCTGCGCCACCTCGTTTATACGGGCCTGAACCAACGGACTCGCGAAATCCGCCTCGATGCCGTACGGCCTGATTTGCGCAAAGGCGCCCCCGACGGCGTCGCTCGTCGTTACGATGGTCGACGTCCCGTTCGACTGATTGCCGTTCTGAGCCTGCGACGGCGCCGTCACGAGCATCGTAGCCAGAAGAACGAATGCCGTCCACATGAACGGTGCCGTCTTGCCATGCTCTGACTTGCTGATTCGATACATGGAAACCTCCGAGCAGTTGAGTGTCCTGGACATGTCTTGCGATCGAGTCTGAATGACGGTCTACGGCTCACCGCGACACGAGCATGGTACGAAAAATAGGAACGAAATCACGAACTACCATGCGTCTCCGGATCGACTTCACCGCTCCTTATCGCGTCCGCCGCGGATAGTTTTAGCGAAACCTGCGGTCTGACGCGGTTGCTCGCCTCATTTACGGCACTTTTTTTCTAAAAGGCCGGCATGCTCGCTTTCCCCGAGGCGAAGGTGCACCCGTCGCACGCATATGCGCCAAAAGCGTATAGTCCATTGGGCCAAAGGCTTTACACTTTTAATCCGAAGGCTTACATTGGGCCGCGCGTCGGGTCACGTCTTCCCTGCCAGGCAACGTAGACGAACCGAATCACCCGTCGGAGCGATCATTCCGAGGCCCAATCGCCTCTTCGTCAGCCTCCGTGGCCCCGCATTTTCAGCTCGATTACACGGGCTACGTCATCGTTCTGAACCTCCCTCATGCGTACCTCATGGTAAGATACGTCGGATTCGCATGCGCTCTCTCCATTCTCTTCGTCCACCTATCCCATGCAGACACCAGTGATTACTTCACGGATTGCTCGAGCAGGACCGGCTCAAACGCGACGGTCATCATCACCGACTCGGCCGAGCCGACGCTGGCCGGACAACCGCTTTCTCCCGGCGTCGAGATCGCCACGTACAGTCTGGACGGCCTTTGCGCCGGTGTGGGCACCTGGGACGGGTCGAGCCTCGCCGTCACCGTCTGGGGAGACGACAGCCAGACGGAAGAGAAAGACGGTCTCGCCGAGGGGGAGCGTTTCGTCTATCGGTTGTGGGATCCGAATGCCGAGGTCGAGCTTAGTGCTTCGAATGCCGAGATGGACGTCACGTACGACGCGTCGGAGTTGAGCTTGTCGACGAGCGAGGCGAGTTTTGCAGACGGAGCCGTCTATCAAGTCAGCTCCTTCGACGTGACGATCGTCCTGGGCGACGAGTCGAGCCCGTCGGTCGCGGTTGATCGACTGACGCTTTACCCGAACTATCCGGATCCGGCGGCCGACCTAACGACGTTCGAATTCGACTTGCCCCTGCGAGCGGTCGTTCGCGCCGAGACCTTCGACTTGCTAGGCCGAAGAATCAGCCTGGTTGCGCCGCCTCAGCCTCTGCCGGCCGGACGCCATACCATACAGGTGAAGCTCGACCAGTGGCCGAGCGGCACGTACGTCATGCGGCTGCGGGCGGGCGAGACGGTGCGTACCCGTACGTTCAAGGTCGTTCGAAATTAGACGTCACTGCAACCAGGGGTCTCGAGATCGAGGGCGCATCGTGGACGGCTTGCAGCGCGTTTAGCGCGTCAAGCAAGTGATCGACCCTGCCGTCGATGACCTTGATCTGATTCGCCGTGTGTCCCTCCGGACCCTGATAAGTGCGCAGCAGCTCCATCTTGCGCTCGCTTAACCGCGACAGTCGGGCTTTGATGTAGTCGATCGCCTGCTGCCTATCTATCGGTGACGACGTGTTCATGCTGGCACCTCGTGAGCCGGTTTCCGGGAAACACGACTTCAGTATCCGAATTCGCCGGCCGAGGAGAATATGCCGGGTGGAGACAATAGACGATGAGCTTTAGAACCGGCTCGAGGCGTCAATTCGAGCGTCCGACGTGCGCCGCAGGCGCAGGCCCGGATCTTCGGGATCGAGCGCTTCGGGGTTTGCGGCTCCTCCGGTGAGCGGTGGGTGTAGGAACGTCCCGGCGCCGGTCTCAGCTCACGTAAGCCGGTACGGACACCTCTTCGTGAAGGGCGCGATTCAGACTGGCGCAGAAAGACTTCGCGTTCAGCGGCTTGTCCACGACGTGCTCCGACGGCTCGGCCATCAGCGTTCGATCGGCTGCATGGGGCAACAAGCGTATGACGGGAATGCCTTGCGTATTTGCAAACGCCCGTATCGCGTCGCCGAGCTCGGAAGCCTCGACGCCGCCTTCCATGTCCGTCGAGGCCACGACGAGGGTAAATCGACCTCGCTGCAGCAGAGAGACGGCGAGCTTCGGAAAGTATGCATGGTGAACGTCGAAGTCCTTGCCGAGACAGATGTGGACGAATCGATGTACGTCCGCATCTCGGTCGATCACCAGTGCACTCGGTTTCCTCCGTGCTTTCACTCTATTCATCTGTCTTTCCTCGACGGCAAATTTACTGCGCATGAACGGACGTGATTCGTTTTACACAAATCGCGTTCCATCACGTCACGCACGACGTCATCCACTCCATTCCCCACCCGGCATAGGATTCGATCGGTAGACAATTCCACCTAGGAGCCCGGCACAGGCAAAATTTTCACGCCGGGGACTAGGCCGGCGAATCGATTTCACAGCTCGAAAAGCCTCTCCAGTTCGCTCGGGCGGCTCACGCGGCCGATTCCGACACTATGGCACACGATTGGACCAGGGCGCCGACGTTGATGGTCATCCCCGCCCCAAGGCCCACCGTGCCATGCCGACGAGGTATTGTCTGTTGTTTCTGGCGTATCTAACGCCGCTCTCCACCGTAGCGGAAGCCCAGTCCTTTTTTCTAGACTGCGCTTTCAATACGGGCGACGGCGCGACCGTCATACTTCCCGAATCGATAGGTCCGACATTGGATGGAAATCCACTCGTCGAGAGGAGTGAAATCGCCGTTTATACGCCCGACGGAATCTGTGCCGGCGTATCCGTCTGGATGGGAAGCAGTCTATCACTCACCGCGTGGGGAGATGACGTGCTGACCGAAGGAAAAGACGGATTTGAATCGGGCGACGCCTTGACGTTCAGAATCTGGGACGCGGCTTCGGAGACCGAATATACAGGGGGTGCGGTCCACGTGACGTACGATGCCGGCAAAGACTATTTCCGGAGTGACGGCGTGTACGAGAGCGACGCCATCTACAGTCTGGCGGAGCTTGCGGTCGACGGCCGGGCGCAGACGCTCACCGCCCCGGCGCTTTCCGCACCGGCAGACGGCGCCGTCGCGATGCCGCGCGCCACGACCATGAGCTGGCATACGGTCGATGGTGCAGACGCCTACCGCCTCGAGATCGCCGCGAACGCGGATTTCTCGGAAGGCTCGGTACGGTTCGCCACGACCCGGACGTTCCACGAAGTAGACGACCTCCAGGCCGGTACGACGTACTTCTGGCGGGTACAGTCGAGAAACGGCGCGGGTTACGGTCCATGGTCACCGGCGTTTAGCTTCACGACGCTCGCTACCCACGAAGCTCCGGTGACGATCTACCCGCAAGACGGCGCGTCGGACGTTTTGAGTTCCGTTACGTTCGAATGGCTCGGGATCGAAGGCGCGGAGACGTATCAGCTTCAGGTGCTGCGGGAGATCGTCGTCGATTCGATGACAGTGGTTTTCGATTCGACAGCAGCGGCAGACACGACGCTCGCCTTGGACCTGGATGAGGGGTCGGTCTATCACTGGCGCGTACGGGCATCCTCCGGTGGATTCCTGGGCCAGTGGTCGTCGCTCAATCGGTTTCAAACGCTCGAAGAGAATGACAAGTCCTCACCGGACGATCCGCTTCCCGACACGCCGCGACTCCTCCAAAATTATCCGAATCCCTTTAATCCCGAAACGACCATCCCATTCGAGTTGCCCCGTGCGGGGCACGTCCGACTGATCGTGTACGACCTGCTCGGCAAAGAGCTCGTCACGCTCCACGACGAGACGCTTCAGGCGGGCCGGCATCGGGTGCGATGGAAGGCCGCCGACGTCCCCAGCGGCACGTACGTTTACGTCCTGCAGACATCGACCACGAGGCTGACGCGGTCGCTCGTGCTCGTCAAGTGATGTACAGGTTTGGATCGAGACTGCAGCAAGATTTCACAGGCCGAGCCAGCGCGTGATGATGTTGCGCTGCATGTCGTTCGTACCGGAATAAATCGTACCGGCGATCGAATCGCGAAGGACGCGCTCCACGTCGTATTCGGCCATGATTCCATATCCGCCGAACGTCCGCACGGTGTCCATCGCGGAGGTGACGAGCGCTTCGCTGACGAAAAGCTTCGTAATGGAGGCGTCCATGGCGTTGTCGCGAGCTTTGTCGATCCGCGTGGCAGCCTTGTAGGTGAGCAAGCGGGCGGCCTCCAGGCGCATTTTCATGTCGGCAATGCGGTTTGAGACCGCCTGAAACTTGCCGATTTTTTCGCCGAAGGACGTTCGCGTACGAGCGTATTGCACGGCCCGCTCGAGAAGGCTCTCCATTTTACCCACGTGGCTGGCGGCGATGCAGATGCGTTCCCACTCCATTGAGTGTGTAAAAATCGTCGCGCCGGCACCAATCCCCCCGAGAACGGCCTCCGCCGGCACGTAGGCGTCGTCCAGGACGAGCTCGCCGATCGGACAGGACCGGAGACCCATTTTCTCGTATTTCTGGCCGACGCTGAAGCCCGGCGTTTCCTTCTCCACCAGAAAGGCCGTGATGCCGCCGTGATATCCCTTCTGGGCGTCCGTCATCGCATAGACGACGGCGAGATCGGCGACCGGACCGTTCGATGCGAACGTCTTTCGGCCGGTGAGCCGGAATCCATCGCCCTCGGGCACGGCCCTGCTCGACATCGAGAAGGCGTCCGATCCGGATTCGGGCTCCGTCATGCCGTTCACGGCGATGAGGCTGCCCCGACAGAGGTCGGGCAGATAGCGCTGCTTCTGTGACTCGCTTCCGAAACGCCAGATCGGGACGACGCAGGCGAGCAGGTGGGCGCACACGGCGAAAACGAGCCCGCCGTCGGTGCAGCCGTAGCCGAACGCCTCGAGGGCGACGGCCGTCGTGAGCGGATCGACGCCGGAGCCTCCGTACTTCTCGTCGACGGGAAGTCCCTGAAGCCCCATCTCGCCGCACTTGAGCCAGGCATCGCGCGGGAAGGCCTGTTCCCGATCCCGATCCGCAACGCCCGCGTTCAGCTCCTTTCGGGCGAAATCGATCGTCGCGTCCCGAATCAGCCTCTGTTCTTCCGTCAGCGAGAAATCCATCAGGCGTCCCGGCTCATGAGGCGCTGGTAGTCGATCTTGTCCGTCGACGTTTTCGGGAGTGCCGGCATGAACGAAAATCGGTCGGGTACCATGTAGAGAGGCAGGTTGGCGGCTGAGAACTGCTTCAATTTGATCACGGACGGACGGCCCTCTTCCGCCCAGCTCAGGTACGCCGTGATCCGCACGCCGCTCTCCTCGTCCGGCGCCGCGACGACGGCGGCTTCCCGCACCGAAGGGTGCCGATACAGCGCAGCCTCGATCTCACCCAGCTCGACGCGATACCCCCTGCGCTTTACCATGCGGTCTCGCCGCCCCAGAAAGAGATAGTCACCGTCACCGCCCAGCTGCACGACGTCACCCGTTCTGTACCAGCGCACCCCTTCCCGATCGACGAAAAAGGCCCGGTCGGTTCGTTCCGCCAGATTCCAGTAGCGTGACATGACGGTACCGCCCGCCACCAGCAGCTCGCCCTCTTCGGCGGCCTCCACTTCGTTTCCCATTTCGTCTACGACCATCGCTCGATCGTTCGAGCAGACCTTACCGATCGGCAGGGGCTGGGTGCGCTCGGGAGGGATCTCGGACGGGACTTCGTACCACGTGCATACGTTGGTCTCCGTGGGGCCGTACAGATTGAAGTAGCGCGGGTGCGGCCATCGCTGCTTCAGAGCGAGCAGCT
>CAZMXY010000064.1:0-1515 GCA_964570345.1 uncultured Rhodothermales bacterium
TCGATAGCAAACGTTGGTCAGCCACTCGGCCTTTCGGGCCACCATGTCGGCTGCAATCGGCGGCGGCCGCTGACCATCCAGGTAGGCAAGCCCGCCCAACTGCTCCCCAGCGAGCAGGTCCTCCATGTAGAGAGATGAATCGTAAACGTCGACTTCGCTACGAACGCGAGATCCCAACACGTCCGCTACGGGCCGATCGGTCGCCTTGCCGATGATGTCGAACAGCGCTATATCGACGCCTCGAAGGCTTCGCACGAGTTCATCGTACGCCGCCGCGGGACCGGCATATCGGTCGTTTTCCCAATCAAATAATTCGAATGGATCGAGGCCGACGAGCTGTCGCAGCACGGGCTCGCGCTCTTCGGGATTCAGCACGCGCGTGATGCCCTCGATCCCCTGGTTCGTCTGAATGCGAATCAGTGGTTCATCTACTTCGTACCCGCGATATGCGGCAAAGGCATTCGGTGCCACCGGCGTCGCTCGCCGTCCCGGGGCATTTTGAACGATGATCCGGCTGATGCGAAGGTTTTGCCGGCTCTTGCGTACGGTGGGCGCCCCGATTCCGATTCGCCACGGCAGGAGACCCGTGACCGACTCTAGACTGAGGCTCGCCAGACCGATCTTCTTGAGTAGATCTCGTCGTGTCATCGTCTGTCTCATATCGCGAATCGAAGTGCGTCGTTCAATCGTCGTAATACGTTTCATCCTCTTTCCGAGTGGGAACCTCACGATAACCAATTACGTCATTTTTTGCCTTTCTGCATGTCTGACAAACGGATTCACGAAGCGCTCGAGTACCTCCTGCCGGTTCAGGTACTGTGGCGTTCGGCATCGAGGATTAGGGAAATGGATTCGACATTCGGGGTTAGGGATGGATTTGGTGGAAACAGCAGTTCGACGGAGGGGCTAACGCAGTGCTTCCGTGGCGCGAACTGCACGTGGTCGAAATCCTGGTCCGCGCCTCCCGATGTACATGTGGATTTCCGTGTGGCGCTCGTGGGTATGCGCCGGCATGTCGTCAGCGAATCAATTTGCGACTAATGGCTAGATTCCTCCAGCCGCCGGTAATAAAGCGGTTCGCCAAGCCGGTGCTGCTGTACGGAAGTATCATCGTTGCAACCGAGCTTGTCCTCTTCCTTCGGCAGGAAACGTTGAATTCCACGGTCGCCATTGCCGTCTTTGCTGCCACAGCGATATTCTGTTGCGCAATCGTATGGCTCAGTATGCGAGCGGTGAAAGCATACATCAATGGTTTCGAGACTGGCGGGATCGGCTTTGAGGTCATCGAAGATGAGATCGGTTGCTGGGGTGAGCACCGAATGAGGCTGAAGACGTCGGAGGGCGTGCATCGAGTGGAAAGTGTGATTGGGAGCACTTTGCACATCCGATATCGTGGGCCATTCTCATTCGGCTGGCAGAGGATTCCCTTATACCGGGCACGTAGAGCAGGTCGAGAGGAGGCGCAGCGGTTGGCGAGCGCCAAAAGAAGGACAAAGCGTGCGATCTTGTAGCCGT
>CAZMXY010000064.1:1615-19903 GCA_964570345.1 uncultured Rhodothermales bacterium
GCGCAGCGGTTGGCGAGCGCCAAAAGAAGGACAAAGCGTGCGATCTTGTAGCCGTGAACTTGGATAGCTCCGTTGGCGGCATCGCGGGCTCTCGCAGCGTCTATCGGTCGAACGGCGGCGCCTTCTCGGCGTTGGGATGTAGTGCCGCTATTTCCTTAGATTTATGGAGAAGGGCGACGTACGGGCCGGCGTCGCTCCGATGCGGAAGTGTCCTTGAGAGGCCGGAGGAAGAGCATGCACTTTCCAACCGTCAAGATCGAATATCCTTCCTGGGTTGAGCGCTTAATCGATTGGGAGCGACGCTACGATACGGATGAGGAGAAACTCCTCCTATCCGTCGACGTGGCCCGCATAAATGTTCTGCAGCAAACCGGCGGTCCGTTTGGGGCAGCGGTCTTCGAGCAGGACAGTGGACGCCTCGTGAGTGTGGGCATGAACATGGTCGTCCCGAAGAACAATTGCGTGCTCCATGGAGAGATCGTTGCCTTCATGATGGCGCAGGCCCGGCTCGAATCGTACACACTGGGTGGACCGACGATGCCTGCGCACGAACTGGCGACCTCCTGCGACCCTTGTGCCATGTGTCTGGGCGCGACCCTGTGGAGCGGGGTGAGGCGCATGATCTGTGGTGCACGGCGGGAAGATGCGGAGCTCTTACAGTTCGACGAAGGACCGGTTTTCCCCGAATCCTATGCTTACCTGGAGAGCCGCGGCATCGAAATCGTGCGCGATCTGTGCCGGGAAGAGGCCGCCGCCGTCCTGGATCTCTATGTGAGCCGCAACGGCACCGTATACAATGGGTGAGGAAATGAGGGATTATCTTCTCGTTTACCTCAATGGCGAGCCGCTCCGCATCCGGGGCCGCGCCGTGTTTCAGACGCTTTCGGGCTTCCTCCGGCTGGATCGCCACGCGACAGGAACCAAGATCGTCTGCGACGAAGGAGACTGCGGGGCGTGCACGGTGCTCGTCGGACGGCTGGATGGGGACCGACTCGTATACCGGCCGGTCAACGCGTGCATCCAGCACGTCTATCAAATGGACGATACCCACGTCGTCACGATCGAAGGGCTCTCCGCCAACGGCAGCCTGAGCGCCGTCCAGGAGAGTATGGTCACCTACCACGGCGCCCAGTGCGGCTTTTGCACGCCTGGATTCGTGACCGCCCTCTCGGCCCTTTTCGAGGAGAAGAACCACCTCACGGAAGAGGACGTTCGGGATGGCCTGACGGGCAATCTTTGTCGATGCACGGGGTACGATCCGATCACGCGCGCGGCGCTGGCCGTCGACCCTGCGGGCATCCGGCGGTTGAACGACGTGTATCCTCCCGAGGAAATCCTTCGCGCGTTCGCTCACCACGAACCTGTTCTTGTGGAGGCCGACGGTCGCGCCTTCATGAGCCCGGTGAGCGTCGAGGAGGCTGCCCGCTTCAAGGCCGAGCACGAGGGAACCGTGATCGTGCAGGGCGGCACCGACGTCGGCGTCTGGTGCAACAAGCGCGACTTCACTCCGCGGGCGGTTCTGAGCCTCCGGCAAATTCCCGAAATGGCAGACCTCGGCGTCCGGGACGGTTTCCTGGAAGTCGGCGGCGGCGTCACGCTCCACGCCCTCGAAATGTTTGTCCGCACCCTCGTGCCGTCGTTCTACGGCATGCTGCGGCTTTTCGGCTCGCCCCAGATCCGGCACGCCGCGACCCTCGCCGGCAACATCGCCAACGCCTCACCCATTGCGGATACGCTGCCGTTCCTCTACGTCATGGAAGCCCAGGTAGAACTCACGGGCCTCTCCGGAAGCCGCCGCATCGCCGTCCGCTCGCTCTTCAAGGGATACAAATCGCTCGACATGGCGCCGGACGAGCTGATTACGCGAATCCTCATCCCCCTCCCCAACGATGGGGAAACGCTTCGGCTATACAAAGTATCGAAACGGCGGGACCTCGATATATCGACTTTCACGGCCGCCTTCCTATTGCGGCGCGATGGAGACCGAATCGACTCCATCCGCATCGCCTACGGCGGTGTCGGACCGGTGGTGCTTCGTCTGGACCGGACCGAAGAGTGGCTCGGAGGCCGGACCTTCCTGCCCGACACCCTCGCCCAGGCGGGAGTGCTCGCGCGGCAGGAGATCTCTCCCATCTCGGATGTCCGGGGGTCTCGCGACTTTCGACTCTTGCTGGCGGAGACCATCCTGCAGAAGTTCTACCACGACTGCATCGGTGAGGAGGTGCACACATGACGTCCGTCGGCAGAGACATCCCCCACGACTCGGCGCACGCCCACGTCACCGGCACGTCCGTCTATATCGACGACATGCCCGCGACGCGGAACGAGGTGCTCGTCGAGTTCTTTTACAGCCCGATCGCGCACGGGCGCATCCGGTCACTCGAGGTTGAGCAGGCCGCGCGCGTGCCCGGCATCGTGTGCCTCCTCACGCACCGGGACCTCCACCACAACCGGCTCGGTCCCATCATCCAGGACGAGCCGCTGCTCGCCGAGGAGGTCTGCACGTTCATCGGCCAGCCGATCGTCATCCTGGCGGGAGAGAGCCGGGAGGCGCTTCGCCGCGCGAAGGCGGCGATCAGGCTCGACGTCGAGGAGCTCGAGCCCGTCCTCCGCATCGACGAAGCGATCGCCCGGAGGCAGTTCATCGGTGAGAAACGTACGTTGCGGCGCGGGGATGTGCAGGCAGCGCTCGACGCGTCCGATCACGTGCTGGAGGGCACCTTCATCTGCGGGGGACAGGACCATTTCTATCTCGAATCCCAGGCCGCCATCGTCGTCCCGGACGAGTCGGACACGCTGACCGTGCACTCCTCCACCCAGCATCCGACCGAGGTGCAGGACTGCGTTGCGCACATGCTCGGCCTCCGTGCCAACCAGGTCGTTTGCGTCACGCGGCGGATGGGCGGCGCATTCGGCGGCAAGGAGTCGCAGGCCACCCATCCGGCGGTCATGGCCGCCCTCGTGGCACACAAGACGAAGCGGCCGGCGCGGATCGTCTACAACAAGGACGTGGACATGATCGCTACGGGCAAGCGGCATGCTTTCCAGAACCGCTATCGGGTCGGCTTCTCGAAGGAAGGCGAAATACAGGCGCTGAAGGTCGATCTCTATTCAAACGGCGGGGCGTATGCGGATCTTTCGCCGGCGGTGATGGGCCGTGCCCTCTGTCACGTCGACAACGCCTACTATCTGCCCGCGTGCGAGATCACGGGGACGGTCTGCCGCACCAACCTCCCCCCGAATACCGCCTTCCGCGGCTTCGGCGGACCGCAGGCCCTGGCCACCATTGAAAACATCATGGAAGAGATCGCCGTCTTCCTGAAAAAGGACGCGTTCGAGATCCGCCGGCTGAATTGCTATGGGATTGATGAGCGGAACGTGACGCCCTACGGGCAGATCATTCAACGCAACACGCTGCCCCGGCTTTTCGACGAGCTCGTCGACCGCGCCGACTACCGGCGTCGTCTCCGTGAAGTGAGGACCTTTAATGCGCATTCGAAAACGCACTTGAAAGGCCTCTCGATGACGGCCGTCAAGTTCGGCATCTCCTTCAACACGAAATTTCTCAACCAGGCGAACGCACTCGTGCAAATCTATCGGGATGGCACCGTGCAGGTCTCCACCGGCGCCACGGAGATGGGGCAGGGCGTCAACACGAAGATCCTTCAGATTGTGGCGGAGGAGCTTTCGATCGATCCGGCGTGGGTGCGCGTCATGCCTACCTCCACCGACAGAAACAACAACACGTCCGCGACGGCCGCCTCGAGTGGGTCGGACCTCAACGGCAGCGCGGCGGCCGATGCCTGCGCGAAGCTCCGTGCGCGGCTGGCCGCCTGCGCCGCCGCACATTTCGCGAACTTGGAGGGTGCCCCGGTGGAGGACGGCGCATTCGGACTGACGAACAGCGACGCATCCCACATCATGTTCGAGAGCGGCACCGTGTACGACCGCCGCCGGCCGGAACGGCGCCTCGGCTTCCGAGAGCTGGTCGATGTCGCCTATCACCAGCGAATCAGCCTCGGTGAGCGCGGCTTCTACGTCACGGAGGGCATCGATTTCGACTGGACGACCGGCACCGGCAGCCCATTCCTCTACTTTACGAACGGATGCGCGGTCTCCGAAGTGCTCATCGACCGCTTTACCGGCCGAATGAAAGTGCTGCGCACGGACATGTTGATGGACATTGGCAAGCCGATCAACCCGGGGATCGACCGCGGCCAGATCACGGGCGGGTTCATCCAGGGGATGGGCTGGCTGACGACGGAGGAGCTGAAATACTCGCCAGAGGGCGAGCTCTGGTCGCACTCGCCCACGACCTATAAGATTCCGAACATCCAGGACGTACCGGAGGTCTTCCAGGTGGACTGGATCGACAACGAATCCAACGTGGTGAACCTCCGCCGCAGCAAGGCGGTGGGCGAGCCGCCGCTTCTCCTGGCCGTTTCCGTCTGGACGGCTGCGAAGCACGCGCTCTCGTTCATCTCGGCCGGTGCGATCCCGAAGTTGAATGCGCCGGCGACGAACGAAGAGCTACTGATGCGGATGGCGGAGCTCACCCGACGTCAGATCGGCGGCGACGGGGAGATGCGACGCGAGGAACACCTGCAGCGGGCCGTTCGGTAAAGCAGTTATCTACTCGCCAAAAATGTTCTGCCTCAGAAATTCGTTGCGAAACTTACCCCCGGGATCGTACTGATCAAGGAGTTCTCTGAACTCCGCTATTTTCGTATATCGAGATTGCAGAACCAGCGGCGACATTGTAAACAGCTTCCCCCAGTGCGGCACGGGGCTGAATGGTGCGAGCCGCTCTTCGATTAGCGGCAGCAAACCAATCACGGTATCCCAATCTTGTTTCCACGTCGTATGAAGAGTCACGCAACTCGTGTTATAGCACGGGCTCACCCAAAGCTGATCTGCATCGACCGTGCGTATCTCCGAGACAAACAAGTGAGGTGATATCTGTTCGTGTAATTCCTCAATAGCTGCCATTGCGTCATAGGCATGTTCAATGGGCACAAAGTATTCAGATTGCAGCTCTTCTCCCGTGCTCGGCATAAAGCCCATCTTGAAATGGGGAAGCCTTTCATACCACGGCCCCGGAACCCCCATCTGCTCGGTACAGGTTTCTGCAGATTGGTCGTCCACCGGGTGCATGTTACGAGTGGCTGGTTGGGCACCGTAAAACTCTGGCGCCATGGTGGTGGAATCGTCCTGATCGATCCGGCTTTTTATCCAGACCTGATTGATGTTCTTGTTTTCCCAATTCGTAAACAGGCTCACACTATAACCACTCGACATAACCTCGTTGAAGTTGCTTCTTAGAACCTCCATCGGCAAATTCCGGTAAACAACCTGCTTCATATCGAACGCTGGCTGAAGATTAAGCGTCAGCTCTGTGGTGACGCCAAGTCCTCCGAGTCCGACGACTGCCCCTTGAAATCGCTCCTCGTCCGTCTGACGTGACAGGGCAACCAACTCACCCGCTGCATTCACAAAGGTGATAGCGGAAACACCTGTGGCCAAGTTGCCATTCTTCATTCCAGAACCATGTGTGGCAGTTGCACAAGATCCTGCAATCGAGATGTGAGGTAAGGAAGCGAGATTGTGCAAAGCATAGCCGTTTTCGTGGAGATGCCGACATAGTTCACCATACTTCATGCCAGGCTGAACAGTAACCGTATTCGACCGTTTGTCTAACGACACCAGATTGTTTAACCGCTTTAGAGATATCTGATTTGCAGTACTGTCTGCTATCCTGTTGAACGAATGTTGTGAACCCAGTGCTTTAATATTGTCGCACTTCTTTACTATCTCCTGCACCTCCTCCACGGATCGGGGGTAGTAAACGTTATCTGTGCTATATCGAAGATTGCCGGCCCAATTAGTTAGAGGTTTATCGGTGGAGGCACATCCGAAAAATCGTGCAAGTACGGCACCACCCGCCAGAAGCGATGATGTCTTCAGGAATGTTCTCTTGTCCATGTTGACCTCTTGCGTTCGCTGGCATGCTCGCCGGGGGCGCGGCACCGGAGCTGAGGCCTGACGCCGCCCACCGGATCGGGATTCCCTCGTTGGTGGGGAGGAAGGCGTAAGATAGTCGCCCATGGTCCCCGGGTCTCGAAGTCGATTTTACTGAAATCTCGGAAAAGTCTCCCACCAACCGTACTCCAAGTGGCAAGCCTCCGCCGAAGTCCCCTATCTTGACGGCCGTTCTGAACACCCGTGCGCAGACCCCTCGCCGCCGGAGGCAGGCACCGGCGGTCATCGTGCCGGCTGCGTCGCTCCCAGCAGACCCACAGCCGCCTGAAGTAGCTCACATGCGTTCACAGATCCAGCTTCGTCACACCCGTACCCGCGTGCGGCAGCGCTACGCCCTTATGCCGCTCGAAGGGTTCCCAACGTCCAACCTCCCCCAGTGGACCGACACGGAGGCTCGGGTCCTCGCCTCCCCTGCACTCGGCGCGGCCTTCGTCCAGTACCTGCTCGACATCCGGCCCGGAGGCGGCACGCGGCATCAGGCGGACAACGAGACGGAAGTTTTTTTCTACGTTCTGTCTGGCGAAGTCGCGCTGATCGTGAACGGAGGAAACCCGTGTGTATTGATCGCCGGCGGCTATGCACTCGTCCCGCACACCACCGACTTCCGACTCGAGGCAAAGGCGGCCACCTGCCTCCTGGCCCTTCGCAAGCGCTTCGAGCCGGAGCCGGGCTTGGCGCATCCGCCTCCCGTCATCGGCCGCGAGTCCGACGTTCCCCCGGAGATCTGGATGGAGATCGAAGGGGCGCGGCTGCAGACTCTCATCCCGGACGACCCGCGCTACGACCTGGCGATGAACATCTTCACGTTCGAGCCGGGCTATAGCTTGCCGGTGGTCGAGACGCACGTCATGGAGCACGGCCTATATTTTCTGAAGGGCAAAGGGCTATACTACTTGGATGAGGAGTGGATGGAGGTCGAATCGGGCGACTTCATCTGGATGGGCCCGTACGTTCCGCAGTCGTTCTACGCCACCGGGCCTGTCGCCTCGAAGTATCTCTACTACAAGAACGTGAACCGCGACATTCCCCTCTGATCTACTCGGTTGGAGGGCGCAGAGAACACCCCTTTTAACATGGAAAAAATTTACCGCGACGCGGACGTGGACCAGGCGCCGCTGGATGGAAAGACAGTTGCCGTCATCGGGTACGGAATCCAGGGGAAAGTGCAGGCGGCCAATATGCGGGACAGCGGCTTGAGCGTGCTCGTCGGTACGCGTCCGCCGGAGGTCTCCGATAGCCGCGCCCGGGCCGAGGCCGACGGCTTCGAAGCGGTCTCGATCGCCGAGGCTACCCGCCGGGCGGACGTTGTGTCGATCCAGCTCGCCGATCCGGCCCAGCCATCGCTCTATCGCGACGAGATCGCTCCGAACCTGAGCGCCGGGAAAACGCTCTGCTTCTGCCACGGCTTCAACGTGCTCTACGGAGGGATCAAGCCCCCGGCGGACGTTAACGTGGTGCTCTTCGTCCCCAACGCCCCCGGCCATTTTGTCCGCGAGAAATATCTTAAAGGCGAGGGCATCTACGGCTGCGTCAGCGTGGAACGGGACGCCACCGGCGATGCGCTCCGGATTGCCCTGGCCCTCGCGAAGGCCGTGGGCAGCACGCGTGCCGGCGTGGTGGACCTGACTTTTAAGCAGGAGACCGACGGCGACAATTTCGAGGAGCAGGTGCTCTATGGAGGGGTCATCCAGCTCATGCGTCTGACGTACCAGATCATGGTGGATAACGGCTATCCGCCGTCGTTCGCCTACGCTAAGGCCATCCGCTCTCTTCGGTCCGTCATCGACGTGATGGACGAGGTCGGCATCGAAGAGTACATCAGCCGTCGCTCCAGCCGCACGTGCGAATTCGCCGTGCGGACGCGCGGCCCGCGCGTGGTCAACGAAGACGCGATGCGCGAGATCTTTCGCGAGACGGACCGGGGGGAGTTCGCGCGGGATTGGATCCGGGAGTGGGAGCTCGGGATGCCAACCCTGCACGGGATGCGCCGCACGGGCCAGGCGAGCGACATGGAGGAGACGGGTCGCCGCTGGCGGGAGGAATTCGGGAAGTGACGTCCGTGGATAGCAATGAAATTGCCTCCGGCGACTCGCTCGCTCGAGGCGAACGAGGCTCCGGCGATTCTGCCGTTCGAGGCGAACGAACCTCCGACGAACAGATCGTCCGAATCGGGCGCATCCGGCGCGACATCGAGGCCATCGCCGCCTGTACCGCCACGCCGGGAGCTGGGGCGAGCCGACCGACCTTTTCGGCGCCCTGGCGCTCCGCCGTCGACTATGTCACCGGCGAACTCCGGCGTTGCGGCTGTGCAGTCCGCGTGGATGCGGCGGGAAACCTGCATGTCCGGCCGGAGGATTTGTCGTGGGACGAGCCCTCATGGCTCTGCGGTTCTCACCTGGATACCGTCCCCCACGGCGGCGACTTCGATGGCGTGACGGGGGTGGTCGTACCCCTCGAGCTGCTACGCATCGCCCATGAGGCGGGCCGTCTGAAGTTGCCGCTGGAGCTCGTCATCTTCGCCGAAGAGGAAGGCACGACCTTCGGGCGCGGCATGCTCGGAAGCCACGCCTGGGTCGGGAATCTCACGGCGGATGACCTCGGCCGGCTCACGAACAGCGCGGGCGAAAGCTTTCTCGAGGCGGGTGCGCCGCACGGCGTGCGGCCGGAGGATATCGGGAGGGACGTGCTGCGGCCCGAGACAATTCGGGGATTCGTGGAGGTGCACGTCGAGCAGGGACCTCGCCTCTGGCAGGGCGGCGAAGCCGTGGCCGTCGTGACGGCGATTGCGGGGCGCCGCCAGATGCGGATTCATTTGACGGGACGCGCCAACCACGCCGGATCGACGGCCATGGGCGACCGGCAGGATGCCCTCGCCGGCGCGGCGGACATCCTGTTGCAGCTGGAGCGTCTGGCCGGAGCGCTCTCGCCGCAGACCGTGATCACCGCCGGGCAGATAAGCTGCCTACCAAACGTCGTCAACGTGATTCCCGGCGAGGCCACGTTCTCCATCGATTTTCGAAGTCCAGACGACGCCGTGCTCGAAGAGGGGATGCGGCGAATCGAAGCGGTGGTCGCCGAAACGGCGGCCCGACGCACCCTCCAGCCGAAAATAGAGATCCTGGAAAGCCTTCGCGCCGTCGGCCTCAATCACGCGCTCTGTTCGCGGCTGCGGGACGCGGCGGCACGCCGCGGTATGGGCTCGCTTTCGGAGACGATCAGCGGCGCACTCCATGACGCGGCCATCCTGGCGCCGCACGTGCCGACGGCCATGCTGTTCGTCGCCAGCCGCGACGGCATCAGCCACAATCCCGACGAGTTCAGCCGCGTCGAAGACATCGCCGCCGCCGCGGAGATTCTGTGGGAGATGATGGCCGCTCCTTAACGCTTCCGGACGTCCTCCACGGATTCGAGAAGATGACGCAGCAAACTAGACGCTCGTCCGCCGGGCCGACGCGCCCGGCCGCTACGCAAGACTCAGGCGGGACGCCATAAGCACCAACTCTCATCCGTGTCGATCTCACTCCACGAGCTGAACCGGCTCGAGCGGCCGGACTTTGTCCGGATCATCGGGCCGGTATTCGAGCGATCTCCCTGGATCGCGGAACGAACCTGGGCACTCCGCCCGTTCGAGAGCCGAAGGACCCTGCACGAGGCCTTGTGCCGGACCGTATATGCAGCCAATAAGGAGGAGCAGGTGCGACTGATTCGGGCGCATCCGGACCTCGTCGGGCGAGCGGCGCAGGCCGGCACCCTCACGCCGGAGTCGACGCGCGAGCAGGCGGAGGCGTGTCTCGACGCGCTGTCGCGGGAGGATGTCGACCGTTTCGATGCGTACAATCAGGCCTACCGGAAGCGATTCGGCTTCCCCTTTGTGATCTGTGCACGCGAGAATAAGAAGGAGAGCATCCTCGCTGCATTTCCCGTCCGCCTGAAGCATACGCGCGAGGACGAGATTGCCGCCGCGCTGCACGAGATATCGAAGATCGCTATGTTTCGGCTGGAGGATATCGTGATGGAGCAATGACCACGGCCCGGCTCCAACACGTGCTCGCGTATTCCACAGGTCTGGAAACCCTATTCCACAGGTCTGGAAACCCTGTTCCAAAGGTCTGGAAACCAGGCCTCCGGTCTCACCGTCGCCCTCACCAGGAAAGATAGATTTTGGAGTTCCTCGCCCATAATGCCTACGGCAAATCGCGGGTCCGGCTGACCAAAGTGACCCGGCACGCGGACCGGCACGATCTGAAGGAGATCACGGTCGACATCGAGCTGGAGGGCGACTTCGAGGCAGCCTATACCGCGGGCGAAAACAGCCGGGTCGTCGCGACGGATTCGATGAAGAATACTGTCTACGTGCTTGCCCGGAATCATCCACTTGAACACGTTGAAAGCTTCGGGCTGCACTTGGCCGCGCACTTCGTCGACAGCTACCAACAGGTCGCCACGGCGACAGTCCGCCTACGTGAACAGGCTTGGAGCCGCATCACGACGGGGGCCACTTCGCATCCGACTGCATTTATCGGGGGCAGTAACGAAAAGCGGGTGTGTTCGGTCCGCCACTCACGGGATGGAACGCGGGTGGAATCCGGTGTGGAAGATCTGCTGGTGCTTAAGACGACGAAGTCCTCCTTCTCGGGGTTCGTGCGCGACCGGTATACGACGCTGTCTGAAACGGACGATCGCATCCTGGCCACCAGCGTAAATGCAATCTGGATTTGCGACGGCGGCGAGCACGACTGGAATGCGTGCCATGAGAGGATCCGGAGGAGCATGCTCGACAAGTTCGCGCATCATGACAGTCGATCCGTGCAGGAAACGCTCTATGAGATGGGGAAGGCGGCGCTCGCCGCCTACTCGCAGATCACTGAGATCTCGCTGCATCTGCCGAACAGCCACAGGATCCTCGTGAATCTGGTGCCTTTCGGGCTGGACAATCCGAACGAAATCTTTGTGCCGACGGACGAGCCGTACGGCACCATTTCCGGCACCCTCAAGCGCGCGTGAGGGTGCGGTTAGTGTCATGGCCACGTAATGACCGTAAGCTGACACCTCACGCGTGCGTGAGGCTGCCAAAACAACTAAGCATATCGAATAACCAAGCATGCCCGGTAGACTGACGACCCACGTCCTGGACACGGCCGCCGGCGTGCCCGCCGCCGGAGTAAGGATCGAGCTGTGGTCCGGCGAAACGCTGATCAAGACCGTGCAGACCAACGCCGACGGCCGCACGGACGAGCCGCTCCTCGCCGGCGAGGCATTTGCGGAAGGCACATACGAGCTGGTTTTTCTGGTGGGAGACTATTTCGCCCGAAAGAGGCTGACCGGCGCCGCGCTCCCATTTCTCGACCGCGTGCCCGTACGATTCGGCGTCGCGGATGCGGAGGCACACTATCACGTCCCGCTGCTGGTGTCCCCCTGGGCGTATTCGACGTATCGGGGGAGTTAGTGCGCTACGACCTGATCATCCGGAACGGATCCGTCGTCGGTCGAGACGGCATCGCCGAAATGTCGATCGGCATCTCCGACGGAGTAATTGCCGCGATCGAGCCGGAGCTCGCCGGAGCGTCCAACGAAGAAATCGACGCGGCGGGCCTGCACGTGCTGTCGGGCGTGATCGACGTCCACGTGCACTTCAATGAGCCGGGGCGAACGGACTGGGAGGGGCTGGCGAGCGGCTCGGCGGCCGTAGCGGCGGGAGGAGGCACGTGCTTCTTCGACATGCCGCTGAACTCGACGCCGCCGGTGCTCGACGGCGCGAACTTCGACCGAAAGCGCGCGGCGGCGGAGCGGCAAGCCATCGTGGATTTCGGTCTCTGGGGCGGGCTTGTGCCCGGGGACATCGACCGGCTCGACGAGCTCGCCCAGCGGGGCGCCGTGGGCTTCAAGGCGTTCCTGTGCGCCAGCGGAATTCCGGAGTTCGCGCGAGTGGACGACCGCACGCTCCTCGACGGCATGGCGCGCGCGGCGGGGCTCTGTCTGCCGGTCGCCGTGCATGCGGAAGACGAGGAGATCACCTCCCGCCTGGCGGCGACGGCGCGGGCCGAGGGGCGTACCGGCATTCGCGATTACCTCGACAGCCGTCCCATCGCCGCCGAAGTGGCGGCGATCCGGCGCGCCGTCTCCCTCGCGGAGGAGACCGGCTGTTCGCTGCACGTCGTGCACGTGAGCAGCGGTCGCGGGCTCGCGGTCGTCGCCGAGGCGAGGCGGAGAGGCGTTGACGTAACCTGCGAAACATGCCCGCACTACCTGATTTTGACGGAGGACGACGTGGAGCGGCTCGGAGCGGCGGCCAAGTGCGCCCCACCGCTCCGACCCCGCGGCGAAACGGAGGAGCTCTGGAGGCGGCTGGAGGACGGCGGGATCGATCTCGTCGCGTCGGATCATTCGCCCTCTCCCCCCTCTCTGAAGACGTCCGGAAACTTCTTTGAGGTATGGGGCGGGATCGCAGGCTGTCAGTCCATGCTCCCCATCCTGCTCACCGAAGGCCACGTTGCCCGGGGAGTTCCCCTCCATCAGATTACAAACCTCGTGGCCCGAGCCCCGGCCGAACGGTTCCGGCTCGGCAGAAAAGGCCGAATCGACGTGGAATGCGATGCAGACCTGGTTCTCGTGGATCTCGAGAGGCCAACGCCGCTCATCGCCGAAGACCTGTTCTATCGGCACCGAATCAGTCCGTACCTTACGCAGAAGGTTCATGGCCTCGTGCGGCACACGTTGGTGCGCGGGCGGACGGTGTTCGCCGGCGGCAAACTCACCGGCGTGCGGACCGGCCGGATGGTGCGGCCGGAAACGACGCCCCGAGACCGCAATTGACGCGGCATCCTCGCACGTGAGGCACCTATCATGAGACCCTTCTACGAACATCTGCACGACCTACTTGAGGTGGGGACGCCGTTCGTTTCGGTGACGGTGGTCGACGCCGTGGGGAGCGTGCCGCAGGATCAGGGGGCGAAGATGCTCGTGACCGCGGACGGCCGCTACGAGGGTACGGTGGGCGGCGGGCGAGTCGAGCACAAGGCCATCCAGGAGGCGCAGCGGATGCTCCGGGCGGAGCCGCCTTCCCGCCCGACACAATACATGGAATGGAACTTGAAGCGGGACGTGGGGATGACCTGCGGAGGATCGCTGAAGCTCTTCTTCGAAGCGTTTAACGTCGAGGCATGGCGCATCGTGATCTTCGGCGCGGGCCACGTGGCGAACGCCCTTACGCGCTTGCTCGTCGAACTCGACTGCCGCGTCACCTGCTTCGATACGAGGGAAGAATGGCTCGCCCGACTACCCGAGTCGAGGCGCCTGACGTGCGTCCTCTCGACGGACCTGCCGGGCGAGGTGAAGCATCTACCCGATCACGCCTTCGTGCTCCTCATGACGATGGGGCACACGACCGACGGGCCGATCTTGATCGAGATCCTGCGCACGCGATCCTTCCCCTATCTCGGCGTCATCGGCAGCACCGCGAAGGCCGCACGGCTTAAGAAAGACCTTCGGGAAGCCGGCCTCCCCCCGGAAACTCACGACGCCTTCCACTGCCCGATCGGCCTCCCTGTGGGCACGAATCATCCGACCGAAATCGCCGTCAGCATCGTCGCCCAGCTCCTCCAGGAGCGGGACAGGGTGTGGGAGCGCTGACTCAGGGCTGCTCGTATCCGAGCGGTCGGAGCTCGAGACGATAGCGCCGAGGATCCTGCGTGAAGTAGAGCCCCGCCTTCTCGCGTGCCTCCGAGGGAACGTAGGTGATCGTGACGGTACTCTGCTCGACCTCCCCGTTCTCGCCACGAAGCGTGCCTTCGACTACGAGCCCCGCCGCCGTCGTCGATCCCCTGTTGCGAGCGGTGAACGTAACGACATACCCGCTGCCGGTTTCGACGATCTGATCGACCGCGATCTCGATCTGAGGCGGAGCCGGAGAATTGCGGAGGGCCCCGTAAAGCATGATTCCGACGGTGCCGAGCACGAGCACCGCACCTAGCGCTGCCGTGAGCCACTCTAGCGGCGAGGATCCCTCCTGTCCCAAATTTTGAGCGGCCTTCCGGCTACGACTGCCCCTGCGCCCACTCCCTGAATCTGACATAGGTTTGGACTATAAGATCAGTCGGGCGGCAGCTGCGCCGATGCTGGCCGGAAAGGCAAGCACGACCGACATCATCGCACACAGGTTGAACGACTGATAGTCGAAGCGCCCAAAGGTCCAGAGAATGTAGGCGCTCACGAGCAAGGAAAGGGCATAGCCGACGACGGTGAACCGCATGACGTGATTCCACCTGGGCAGGTGCTCCGGCACCGACTTCTGACCTCTGAATTCGACAGAGTAGACAAAGGCGTGCATCAGAACGAGCGAGACGGCGGCGAGGGCGACGGCGTGCCACTTCGTCATCTTGAAGGCGATCAGAATCATCTCTTCCGTCGGCGCCACGTTGAAAGCGAGGAAGACGGCACCGGCGACCATGAGCAGGAGTTCGGCCGCATAGCTCTTGCCTTCGCGCAGCGCCTCTTCGTCTGATTCTCGTGGGCCGCCTTTGAGCTGGCTGTTCGCAAGCACGGCGCCGAAGCTCGCGGGCACGCTCTGCAGCGCGATTTTGCCCAGAATGTGGCGGAACGGCACGCTTGGATTGATCTCGTTGAAGAGAGCGAGTACGAAGGCCGAGGCAACGAATGCCACACCATAGGCTACCAGTGCATCGACGACGTCGTCGATCCAGCGAGTCGTGCGTTCGAACCCGGAATAGCGCGATACGCCGACGAGCAGAGGTAGGATAGCGATCATAAAGAGCGCGAGCCGGAGCCGATCCATGTAGAAGCCGAGCCGCCACATCTCCATCGTCATGAGCATCGGCAGGGCGAAGATGATGGCGCCGCCGGAGGCCCGCGCGAGTTCCTTGAGAAATGCCCGTATTTCCCGGTACCCGATACGCAACGAGGAATGCGACCGCTCAGCCATACTCGATTACAATAGCCGACTACCCGCTAGCGCAACTCGACGTGATACGCCGCAAACCGCTCAGCCATGATTGGACATGATACTCCGGACTGGTCCAGCTGAGCAAGGAGTTCTTACGTTACGCAATCCCGCCCAACGAGACGATGCGGCGGACCGGATTAGACGGCCGCTGATCGTCATGGCGTCAAACGGCTCCGGCAACCCCAGCGGAGCAGAAGGCGTTTGTATCTTCGTCCAGTCCCTCAACGTGAGCGTGTGGAGAGTGATGACTACGTTCGACCGCATCACGCTTGATCCTGAAATCATCGGTGGTAAAGCGTGCATTCGCGGGATGCGCATCACCGTTTCCTTAGTCTTGAATCCAATTGCCAACGGAACGTCGACGGCGGAGATCTTATCGGCATATCCAGATCTCGAAGCCGAGGACCTTCGCCAAACGCAGCGCTCACGGCCGTATCAGGAACGCATGGCCAGTTCCGAATCGCGTACAACACGGCGCTCAAGCGGACTTGCTACGTCGGCGCTTAGCTTTTCGTTAGGCACCAGGCAGACGTATCCGCGGCATACCGATCCCAGCGGACGAGCCATTCGTTCGGGCTTCGATTCCCGATGGTCGCTCCGTTGCCCCGCTTCGGGCGATCAACCTTTTCCAAAAACCGGTACGAGGTGGCATTATGTTACTTATCCGCGAAATCATGCATTGTAAGCCCGGCAAGGTGCGGCCACTGGTCGAGAAGTTCCTCGCGATGGCGAAGCTCGGCGAGACAAAGGGTTGGGGCAAGATGCGCGTCATGACGGACGTCAGCGGGGAGCGATACTGGACCCTGGTGGCAGAGATGGAAGTCGCGAGCCTCGAGGCCTTCATGGCCATGGGTCAGGACGAAGAGGAGGGGAAAGAGTTCGAGGAGATCATGAAGGACTATCATGACCTCGTGGAGTCGGGAAGGCGCGAGATCTATACGATCGAAGGATAAGCCTTCACCTGAGGGCCGAGAACGTTCCCGAATCGGTTGCTTACCACAGGATAGGTCGCCGAAACGACGAGGCTACGAGCCCAATGCGCTCCGGCTCGGCTAGATTCCAAAATCCAAACGGTAAGAAGGGGGTCGCAAGGCCCCTGACCTAACCCCAGCGCCTCACACCAAGCGAATGAACACGACAAGTATGTTGTTCGCCTTCTCGCCACCGTGGTCCTTCTCTGGATTGGCCTGAGCATGTGGCGCGCGGCCGGAAAGGACCTCATGCACGACATTGAGCAGAGTTTTAGGGAGTATTATCTGCGTCATCCTGGCGAGCCTGGTGAAGCACCACCGCTCGTCCGCTGGGACTTCGAGCAGGATACGCTGATCGCGGTCCTACCGGAGGAGGTTCAGGAGATCAAAGGAAGTGACGGCCTGCGGGACCTGGTAATCAAGTAGCCGGATCTGCGGCCGTCGCTGTCCGGGGCGGGCGTGGCCCTCGCTTGAACGCTACGATGGCTCTGCGCCCCTCTGAGTTCGGAGCCGTCATGCCGTCCGGAGCATTCTGGGCGAGCGTTCGTTTCTCGTTGCCACGGAAGCCACCGTACAGACGAAGGAACAGGTGATTGAGACCGTCGCAGATGATTCCGACCCTTCTCCTCTCATTGCTCATCGTGCCAGCCTGTTCAGGCCGTACGGCTTCTGGAGAGCGAGCCGTTCCACGTGATAGTGTCGTGGCTATTACGAACGTGCACGTCCTCCCGATGAGCGAGGAGCGCGTGCTAAGGGGCCAGACGGTAGTCGTGCGAAACGGAGTCGTCGTCGACGTCGGTCCGTCGGGCGCCGTTGAAGTGCCTCTCGGTGCCCGCCGCATCGAAGGGGACGGTCGCTACCTCCTCCCGGCCCTCACGGACTTTCACGTCCACCTCCGCTCGACCGATGAGCTCCACTCCTATCTCGCGCATGGCGTCACCACCGTCGTCCACGTGAGCGGGGGGATGCGCGGAGCCCCGGAACTCCTACGCTACCGGGACGAGATTGCCCGCGGCGAGCGGCTGGGTCCGACGCTTTACACGACCGGCCCGATTCTCGACGGGAGCCCGCCGGTCTTTGGGGGCGTAAGCACCGTCGTTTCGACGCCGGAGGAAGCCCGGCTGGCGGTAGCTGAGCAACACCGGGCTGGCTATGACTTCGTCAAGGTGTACAACAACCTGACGTCCATCGTGCTGGCCGCCGCCGTGGAGGCAGCACACGAGCGCGGGATGGCCGTGCTCGGCCACATCCCTCGTCAGGAGGGCAGGGCGGAGGCGCTCCAGCGCGCCTTGAGTGCGGGGCAGGACATGATCGCGCACGGGGAGGAGTACTTCTTCACGTACTTCTACGCCGACGTGGACAGCCTCCTCGACCGGGGAGAGATCCCTTACCCGGATGAGGGGCGGATTCCCGTCGCCGTGCGGATGACGCGGGAGGCCGGGGCCGCCGTCGTGCCGAACCTCTCATTCGTGGCGATGACGCGGCGCCAGCTCGACGACCTCGACGGGGTGCTGGTCGACCCCGAGGCGCGCTATCTCCAACCCGGAGTTCGCGCGATGTGGGAGGCGGACAATCCCACGCGGCGCACTGACTTGGAGCGGTTCGATCGCCGGGAACGAGCGAAGTACCCCTTCCTCCAGCGCTTGACGAAGGCGCTGAGCGACGCGGGCGTCCCGCTCTTGCTCGGGACTGACGCTTCGGCGCCAGGGATGTATCCTGGCGCGTCAGCGCACGTCGACCTCCGCGAGCTCGTCGCAGCGGGGCTTACGCCGTACGAGGCGCTTGCGGCGGGCACGCGGAACGCCGGCGCGTTCATCGAAGAGCACGTGGAGGAGGCGGAGCCGTTCGGCGTGTTGGCACCGGGGCAGCGGGCCGATCTCCTTTTGGTCCGGGAAAACCCGCTAGAGGACGTCGCCAGCGCCTCGGCCGTCGAAGGCGTGATGGTGCGGGGACGCTGGTTTTCAACCGCGGAGTTAGAGCGGCTCCGTGAGGAGGGCGCCTCGCATGAGAAATAATCGTGCCCCGACCGCCGTATAACCCTTGGCCGGTTGGGCAGGTGAACACCGGGGAGATTCTTAATCCGTGTGCGCTGTTCGGCCCGGACCCGATATAGATGCCACGGAATTCGGAGATCCCATTCGAAATCCCCATCATGATCAACATCGAGCCGGTCCCATTTGCGACCCTCACCGGTGACGTGATGGGCCGTCGGAATCTTGCGCACGAACAGACTACCGTCGATGGTCGAAACGCCATGCGCGTTAACGGCGAGACGACAGGTGAGGGACTTTACGATGCCGGAATCCGCTCATACCAGTA
>CAZMXY010000065.1:0-8957 GCA_964570345.1 uncultured Rhodothermales bacterium
ATTCGGAATGCGCAGCAGGCAAACCACAAGTTCGCGGACGTTCCCGCGTCGAAGCAGAAGCGAGCGATTACGCAGATTCTGCTCGAGAAGGGTTACATCCGCAACTATCTGAACATCGACGATGGTAGACAGGGTTTGCTTCGCATCTACCTCAAGTACGATGTGGAGGGGATGCCGGTGATCCGCACCCTTCAGCGAGTGTCGACGCCGGGGTTGAGAAAATACGTCGGCGCAGACGAGTTGCCTCGTGTCAAGAACGGTCTCGGCGTCGCCATCGTCTCTACGTCTCGTGGTATGATGACCGACAAAGAAGCCCGTCGCGTTCACGTGGGCGGCGAAGTGTTGGCTTACGTCTACTAAGGCTGGAGCGCCGTCATCGTCTAGAGCTCATATCCAACAAGAAGGAAAAATGTCTCGCATTGGCAATCAGCCGATTGAGATCGGCGACAACGTTACGGTCGACGTCGCGGCGAACAATCTGGTGACCGTGAAAGGCCCGAAGGGAGAGCTTTCGGTGCAGATTGATCCGGAGATCAGCGTGAAACTCGAGAACGGGCACGTGTTGGTATCGCGTCCGACCGATCAAAAGCGACACAAGTCGGTGCACGGGTTGTACCGATCTCTGATCGACAACGCCGTTGTCGGTGTTACTGAAGGTTACCGAAAGGAGCTCGAAGTCATCGGTGTCGGGTATCGTGCTGCCGTGAGCAACGGCGTTCTCGAACTCGCCCTCGGCTTCTCCCATCCAATCTACTTCGTTCCGCCGAAAGGAGTCACTATCGACGTCGACGCGAAACGCGGCAAAAACCCCATCATAATGATCGAGGGGACGGACAAACAGATGGTCGGCCAGGTGGCCGCCAAGATTCGGGGTCTCCGACCGCCTGAGCCGTACAAGGGCAAGGGCGTTCGTTACGTAGACGAATACGTCCGTCGCAAGGCGGGCAAGACGGCGGCCCGATGAGGCCGCAGGCACACGCCGGACGATAATACATCAAGCATTATGGCCAAGGGTAAGAAGCAAGAGCGGAGGGCGCGCGTGAAGCGCGGCGTCCGTGGCAAGATCGACGGAACGCAGGATAGGCCGCGCCTGACCGTGTTTCGATCCAATCGGCACATCTATGCCCAGTTGATCGACGACCGCGCCGGCCGAACGATGGCTGCAGCATCGAGCCTGGACGAGGGTGTCGACGGCGAGAAACCGGTCGACGTGAGCAAGGTGGTCGGTGTGCGACTCGCCGAGCGAGCCAGGGAGAAGGGCATCAAGAAAGCGGTGTTCGATCGCAACGGCTACCGTTATCACGGTCGCGTGAAGGCGCTTGCTGAGGGTGCTCGCGAAGCCGGTCTGGGGCTGTAGCCAGACACTCCGCCACCAGAGAATCCATTGAAGCATCAAGCAGATGGCGAAAGGAAGAAAAAATCGTCGGAGAAGAGAGGCCGGTGAAGGACAGGACTGGCAAGAGCGGCTGGTCTCGGTTTCCCGCGTGGCAAAGGTCGTCAAGGGAGGCCGTCGCTTCTCGTTCAACGCCGTGGTCGTAGTCGGTGACGGCAACGGCACGGTCGGTGCCGGCCTCGGCAAGGCGAATGAAGTGGCGGATGCCATCTCGAAGGGGACTGATGACGCAAAAAAGAATTTGATTCGGGTTCCGCTGAAAGAGGGTTCCATTCCCCATCCCGTCGTTGGCAAGCAAGATGCCGGAGAAGTGCTCCTGAAGCCGGCCTCAGCAGGTACGGGCGTGATTGCCGGCGGCGGTGTGCGCGCCGTATTAGAATGCGCCGGTATTCGTGACATCCTCTCGAAATCGCTCGGTTCGAGCAATCCGCATAATCAAGTTGCGGCGACGATGGATGCACTGGAAAGGCTCGAAGATCCGATCGAGGTCGCGAAGCGCCGGGGGATTTCGCTCAAGAAAGTGTTTGAAGGATAGATTAACGAGCAGCGTTCAGCAACACGGGGTTTTAATGCAAAACGCTGCACCCCGAGCCCTGAATTTCGAACAGTCAACATGGCGAAGCTCAAGATTACGCAAACGAAGTCGGTCATCGATTCGCCCCGACGCCAGCGTCGATCGCTCGAAGCACTGGGGATCAGGCGCATGCATCAGACGGTCGAGCAAGACGATACGCCGCAGATTCGCGGCATGATCGAGAAGGTGCGGCATCTGGTCGAGGTCGTGGAGTCGAAATAGGACGACAGAACCGTCGCCGGGCTCAGCCTAGCGACGCCCATCTGGCAAGTTTAACAGCGAGTCCGTCCGCCAGGGCGGGCGTCATAGCGAGACGGACATGGATCTCAGCAATCTCAAGCCCGCGAAGGGTTCAACGCGAAAGAAGAAGCGTATCGCTCGCGGGGTCGGATCAGGTTACGGTGGTCACAGCTCCACGAAGGGCAACAAAGGTCAGAAGAGCCGCTCGGGAGTCAAGATTCCAGCGTGGTTCGAAGGCGGTCAAATGCCGCTCCAGCGGAGGATACCCAAGTTTGGCTTTCACAATCGTTTTCGCACCGAATATCGGGCGGTGAATCTGTCCCGCCTCGCCAGGATGGTCGAAGACGGCGTCATCGGCGAATCCGCAGAAGTCACGCCCGCATTTCTAATAGAGGCCGGCATATCCCAGAAGTCCGAACTCGTAAAGATTCTCGGTGGCGGCGAGCTTACGGCAGCCCTGAACGTTTCCGCGCACGCCTTCAGCAAGTCGGCCAAAGAGAAAATCGAGGCTGCCGGCGGTACCGTCACGGTGATCAAGTAAAAGGGACGGGCGAGCGCGCCCGTCATAACCGCATCCGTAATTATGGCGACTCTTGGCGAGAGCCTTCGCAACATCTGGAAAATCGACGAGCTTCGTCGGCGTATCGTCTACACGCTCGGACTGCTCATCATCTATCGAATCGGGGCGTACGTTACGCTCCCCGGCGTGGATGCGAGTATTCTGGCCGAGGTAACGGCCGGCAGCGACCCGAACGACATTTTCGGATTCCTCGACATGTTCGTCGGGGGTGCATTCAGCCAGGCGGGCATTTTTGCGCTCGGCATCATGCCGTACATCACGGCATCGATCATCATTCAGCTTCTGGGCGCGGTGCTACCTTATTTTCAGAAGCTGCAACGTGAAGGTGAGGAAGGGCGTCGTAAGATCACCCAGCTGACGCGGTACGGGACCGTCTTCATCACGTGCTTCCAGTCGATTGGCTACGCTATCAACCTGCAGTACGGTGCAACCGGTCAGGCGATCGTCATCGGTTCGACGTTCTTCATGGTTACGACCGTCATCGTGCTCACCGGCGGGACGGTATTCGTCATGTGGCTTGGCGAGCGGATCACCGAAAACGGGATCGGCAACGGCATCTCGTTACTTATCATGATCGGCATCATCGCCTTCTTTCCGCAGGCGCTGTTCAACGAATTTTCGCTGACGAACAACCTCTTCGTCTTCCTGATGGAGATTGCCATCTGGGCTCTCATCACGATGGGCGTCGTGCTGGTCACGCAGGGCATGCGACGCATTCCCGTTCAATACGCAAAGCGCGTCGTGGGCCGTAAGGTGTACGGAGGCACGACGCAGTATCTCCCGCTTCGGGTCAATGCGGCGGGCGTCATGCCGATCATTTTCGCGCAGTCCATCATGTTCGTGCCGGCGACGATCGCCTCCTTCTTTCCGGATAGCGCCTTCATGCAGGAGTTCGGCCGGTGGTTCTCGGATATCGCGGGCTGGGGCTACTCGACCGTATTCTTCTTCATCTGCGTGTTCTTTACGTATTTCTACACCGCCATTGCCGTCAATCCGAAAGAGATGGCCGATACGATGAAGCGCCAGGGCGGCTTCATCCCCGGCATTCGTCCGGGCAAGCAGACGAGTGAGTTCATCGACAACATCCTGACGAAGATCACGTTGCCGGGCTCGATATTTCTGGGATTCGTGGCCATTCTACCGGCCTTCGCGATGCAGGCCGACATCTCGGCCGGATTCGCGATGTTTTTCGGCGGGACGAGCCTTCTGATTCTCGTCGGCGTCACGCTGGACACGCTTCAGCAGATCGAGAGTCACTTACTCATGCGCCATTATGACGGCTTCATGAAGAGCGGCCGGGTCCGAGGTCGCTACATGTGAGCGGAACGTCGAAGCCGATGCCCCGGCCTGGCTTCGACTGCGCGCATGCGTTGACGGATCAGAATTCTGATCTTGAGCCGAATTCACCGAGAGCATGATCCACCTTAAAAGCCAGCGAGAAATTGATCTGATGCGCGAGAGCGCCGATCTCGTCGGCCGTACGCTGGCCGAGGTGGCTCGATACATTCACCCGGGCGTGACTACGGCGAAGCTGGACACGGTTGCCGATGAATTCATTCGAGCCCACGACGCGACGCCGGCGTTTAAGGGATATCAGGTCGGGCAGCTTGTCTTCCCGAGTACGCTCTGCACGTCGGTCAACGACGTCGTCGTTCACGGCATCCCCGACGAACGCCCGCTGCAGAACGGCGATCTGGTCTCGATAGATTGCGGCGTATTGTTGAACGGATACTATGGTGATTTCGCCTACACCTTCGCCGTCGGTGAACTTTCGCAAGAAAACCGCGATCTCTGTGCGGCGACGCATGCGTCACTGTATAGGGGCATCGAACAGGCGGTCACGGGGCGCCGCGTGGGTGACATTTCGTACGCGATCCAGTCCTATTGCGAAGAGCGCGGATACGGCGTCGTACGGGACCTCGTTGGACACGGCATCGGCAAGGGTCTCCACGAAGATCCGCAGATTCCGAATTTCGGGCGGCGTGGGACCGGTCGGAGGCTGCGTAGCGGCCTCACGATTTGTATCGAGCCCATGATTAATCGGGGATCGTGGGAAGTCAAGTCCGATTCCGACGGATGGACGATTCGGGCGGCAGACGGTTTGCCGTCGGCCCACTATGAGCACATGGTCGTCGTGCAGGGAGGACGGCCGGAGATCTTGAGCTCGTTCGAGTACATCGAGGAAATCGTGGAGGCGCCCTACAGAGAAGAGCTTACGCATGGCTAAACAGAGAGCCATCGAGCAGGATGGGGAAGTATTGGAGGCGCTTCCTAACGCGCAGTTTCGCGTTCGCCTCGAGAACGGCCACGAAATTTTGGGATTGCTTTCAGGAAAAATGAGGATGCACTTCATCAAGATACTCCCCGGCGATCGCGTCAAGGTGGAACTATCCCCTTACGATTTGTCGAAAGGCCGGATCGTGTATCGGTACAAGTGATCCCCGGAAGGCGTTTGAGCGGACTGCGCACCCGCCCGACTGTTCTCGCCTGCATACAATTTTGACGAACTTATGATATAAGGCGGCGTTACTTAGAGGCTTTGCTCGAATGGGGTTGACTGCGTTCGAGCTTTTCGCCGTGAGAGGGTGCCCACCGGCACCGATCATCGACCATCACCGTCAGAAGCTGACGTAACACATAGGACGCTCCAATGAAAGTACGATCCAGCGTAAAGAAGCGCAGTGCGGAGGACAAAATCGTTCGTCGCAAGGGGCGAATCTACGTCATCAACAAGAAAAACCCGAAGCACAAGCAGCGTCAGGGTTAGGCCCGCCGACACGAGCGTGCCGGCCCGGTCCGGAATTGCGGACAGGAGACGACCACGTAAACGTAAATAAGTCAAGGTATCGCAGGACACGAGATCACATGGCACGTATAGCTGGCGTTGACCTACCGCGTCTGAAACGGAGCGAGATTGCGCTTACGTCGATTTTTGGTATCGGCCGCTCACGGGCGAGGGAAATTCTCGACCGCGCCGACATCGGCTACGACGTGCGCCCGGGTGAGTGGACGGAAGAGCAGACTCGGAGCGTCCGCCGAATCGTGGAGGATGACTATCAGGTCGAGGGTCAGCTTCGCTCCGAGACGCAGTTGAGTATCAAGCGGCTGATGGATATCGGCTGCTACCGTGGACTGCGTCATCGTCGCGGTCTACCGGTCAGGGGCCAGCGGACGCGGACGAACGCACGCACGCGAAAGGGCCGCCGCAGAACGGTTGCCGGAAAGAAGAAGGCACCGCGCAAGTAAAGTGTCAACGGAATGGAGCCGCTTCCGGCATGGCCGGGGGCGATCCATAAGTCAGGTAATACGACAGGGAAATGGCGAAAAGGCAACAGAGGGGCGGCCGGCCGGTCCGCAAGAAAAACGTCATCGTCGAGTCGAATGGGCAGGCGCACGTCAAAGCTACGTTCAACAACGTCATCGTGACGCTGACCGACCAGTACGGCAATACGATCTCGTGGGCCAGTTCGGGAAAGATGGGCTTCAAGGGCAGCCGCAAAAACACGCCGTATGCCGCACAAGTGGCGGCGACGGCCGCAGCCCGTGAAGCGCACGACCTCGGATTGCGGCGCGTCGACGTGTACGTCAAAGGCCCGGGATCCGGCCGCGAATCCGCGATTCGCGCACTCGCCGGTGCAGGGCTCGAGATCGCTACGATCCGCGACACGACCCCTATTCCCCACAACGGCTGCCGGCCTCCGAAGCGTCGCCGCGTGTAAGGGGCGTCGTGCATGCAGGGTTTGGAACCGATCGTTCTAAGCCGCACACGCCGATTCATGCGACCGACACGAGCGGAGATAAGACCGGCTACGAGCCCGAGCGCAGGCTCGTACGTTTGTTAATCATTGCAACAAACGAGAGGATAAATATCTATGGCCCGATACAGAGGCCCGAAGCAGAAAATCGCGCGGCGCTTTAAGGAGCCCATCTTCGGCCCCAGCAAAGCGCTGGAACGCAAGCCCTTTCCTCCAGGCCAGCACGGCCGGGGACGTCGCTCGAAAGAGAGTGAATACTCCGTTCAGCTCAAAGAGAAGCAGAAGGCGAAGTACACGTACGGACTGCTGGAACGGCAATTCCGAAATCTCTTTGAGAAGGCGTCCAGAAAGAAGGGCGTTACCGGCGAGAATCTCCTGAAATTCCTGGAGGCCCGCCTCGACAATACGGTCTATCGATTGGGTTTCGCGCGCACGCGCCGACAAGCCCGCCAGCTCGTGACCCACGGCCACATCATGGTGAACGAGCAGGTCGTCGACATTCCGTCCTATCTGCTTCGACCGGGCGAAACGATCGCTCTACGTCCGAAAAGCCGCAACCTTGACATCGTCAGCGACTCGGTGAAGCGAAATAAACGGACGTTCGCGTGGTTGGAGGTCGATCGCAATCAGCTGCGTGGCAAATTCCTTGACTACCCGGCGAGAGAGGATATCCCGGAGAATATTCGTGAGCAGCTCATCGTCGAGCTGTATTCGAAATAAGTGGAGCAACGGCGCCCCGTAGTATTTGGAGAGTCGTTTCGAGCCTTGACGGCCTGGGAGAGCCTAATTTACTGATTCAGATATATTGACATCCAGATGGATATGAGCAACCACGCGATTCAAATGCCCGAAGGCATTCAGGTTGAGGAGGCCTCGGAATTTCACGGACGATTCGTCGTCCAGCCGCTCGAGCGCGGTTATGGTGTGACGATTGGAAACGCCCTGCGCCGAGTGTTGCTGTCGTCGCTTCAGGGCGTTGCGATCACCGCAATAAAGATTGACGGTGTGCAGCACGAATTTTCTACGATCTCCGGCGTGTCGGAGGACGTGGCAGACATCATCCTCAACCTGAAGGGCGTCCGCTTTCGCGCGAACGAAGGAGCCGACAACAGCATCCATCTCACCATCAAGGGACCCCGTGAGTGGATCGCCAGAGACATCGGCGACGCCACGAACGATTTCGAGATCCTGAATCCGGATCACCCGATCGCGACGCTCTCGGAAGAAGCGAACCTTAGTGTTGAGCTCCGTGTCGAGCGCGGACGTGGCTACGTGCCGGCTGACGAAAACAAGAAAGCCGACGACCCGATCGGGGTCATTGCGATCGATGCCATCTTCACGCCGATTCAGAACGTGAAGTATACGGTCAAGCCGACACGCGTGGGCCAGAAGATCGACTACGAGAGACTAATGATGGAGGTCGAAACGGACGGCTCCATTACCGCCGAGGACGCTCTCGCACAGGCTGCGTCCATCCTCCGCGACCACGTCAATCTCTTCATTTCGATGGAAGGTGAACCCCAGCCAACCGAAGAAGAGAAAGAGGTCGACGCCGAGGTCCAGCGCATCCGCGAGCTCCTTTCCCAGCCGGTGGACGAGCTCGATCTCTCGGTCCGCGCGCATAACTGCCTCAAGGCCGCCAACATCAAGAATATCGGCGATCTCGTCAGGCGTGAGGAATCCGAGATGCTGAAATTCCGCAATTTCGGTCGCAAGTCGCTTCAGGAGTTGATTCAGGTGCTCGAAGAGCGTGGGCTCCATTTTGGCATGGAAGTCGACAAGTACATGGAAGAGGCATAATTCAATCAGGTTTCAGCCGGAAGCCGGCGATGGCAGTAGGTCGTCGCGGAAAGGAGATACGGAATCGATCCCCCTACTATGAGACACCAAAAGAAGCGACACAAGCTGGGTCGAACGACGTCGCATCGTAATGCAACGCTGGCAGCCCTCGGAACCGCGCTCATCCGGCACAAGCGCATTACGACGACCGTCACGAAGGCGAAGGCCCTTCGCGTCTACATCGAACCGCTGATCACGCGTGCCAAAGAGGATACGTCGCACAATCGACGTCAGGTCTTCCGCAGGTTGCAGGACAATGCGACCGTCTCCGAACTTTTTACGGAGGTATCGGCTCAAGTCGGTGACAGACCGGGTGGGTACACGCGCGTCGTGAAGCTTGGCCGTCGCGCGGGCGACGGTGCTCCCATGGCGGTCATTGAGCTCGTCGACTACAACGACGTTCAGCCTGAAGGGACGAAATCGAGCAGTAGGCGTACGCGACGCGGCAGCGGCAAGGGAAGGCGGCGCGGCCGGTCGAAAAGCGACGAAGCGAAGCAAGCCGCCGCTGCCGCGACGACGACTGAATCGGATACCGATGCCGACGTAGACTCGGCCGAGGCAAGCGACGTGGCCGAC
>CAZMXY010000065.1:9057-15469 GCA_964570345.1 uncultured Rhodothermales bacterium
CCGATGAGCCTGCGGCGTCCGCCGATGAGCCGGAGAACGACGACAAAGAGTAGACATCACCGCCTTTCTAAAATTAATGAAAGCGCTGCCGCTCACGAGTGAGGCAGCGCTTTTTTTGAGTGCGCGCGGCCGGAGACGCGTCGTGCACGCGGCCGGAGACGCGTCGTCAGCATCTTCCCGACATGCGGTCATTCCGTTTATGCCTCTGATATAGTGTTACCTTCTCGGTACACATTATTGTTTTAGCTTGGAGGAATAGTCTCCCGGCCTTACGATTCCCCGCGATCGATTAATATGTCGTAACGTCACCTTCTCGACCGCGACAGATCATGATGGATAGGACAGGTCGTGATTTTCTCGAGGCTCTCGGATGCGTCGCCCTCGAGGTCGATCCTCAAACTCTTCACGTCACGTGGATAGGCGCCGGCGTCGAGCGTCTCCTCGGCTACAGGCCGGAGCATTGCTACCTGCCCGACTTCATCGTAGCCGAGCTCATTCATCCGGACGACGTCGAATTCGTTATGGCGAAGCTGGCACATTTGTATGAAGATGCGCCGATCGAATTGCAGTTTCGTGCCATCCGTGCCGACCGGCAGATCGTCCGTCTTCGAGGCCGTTTCGTGCTCGGGGACGTGGTACTCGAAGGGCCGTGGTCGATACACGGCATACTCTGCGAATTCAGGGACGTGAGCGAATCGCAAAGCGTGACGGAAGATCGGCTGCAACTCGCTCTCGATGCCGCTAACATGGGGATCTGGGACTGGAACCTGGCCGAGTCGACGATCTTCTGGTCCGAGCAGGTCTATCGACTACACGATTGCACGCGAGAAGAGCTGGGAAGCCTCTTCGAGAACTACCTTACTCTGATCGAACGAATCCATCCCGACGACTCGGAATGGGTGCAGACGAATGTGCGCGACGCGCTGAGATCCGGAGCGGATTACGATCTCGAATATCGTTTCCAGCTCCTCGACGGAAGTTACCGCTGGCTTCAAGTCAAGGGACGAATCTACAAGGACGACGCCGGGAATCCGATTCGAATTGCCGGAACGGCGCAAGACGTCACGGCACGAAAGACGGCTGAGCGTGCCGCTCAAGCCGAGCTCAAGGAACGGAAGCGGGCCGAGGCCGAACTAACGAAGCTGACGGAAACGCTCGAACACCGCGTGCGCGAAAGGACGTCCGAGTTGCAGAAGACCAACGTGCGGTTACAAGACGAGATTACTGAGCGTACGCGGGCTGAACGAGACCTTGCCGGTGCCAATCGAAAGCTCGTACAGAGCAATCGTGAGCTGCAAGATTTCGCATACGTCGCGTCGCACGACCTCAAGGAACCTCTGAGAAAGATCATGACGTTCGCGGATTTGCTACAATCCGAATGCAAGGAGGATCTCAACGTCGACGGCGTCTTCTACGTAGAACGTATGCAGGAATCCGCAGCACGGATGATGGACTTAATCAACGATCTCTTGCAGTTCTCCCGTATCAAGAGCAAAGGACAAGCGTTCACGGTCATTGACCTTAACGACGTCGTAGCACAAGTAATGAGTGACATCGACGTGCAAGTTCAGGAAGCAAACGGCCAAGTGAGAATCGATCCATTGCCGTCGATCGAAGCCGATCCCACGCAGATGCGCCAGCTTTTCCAGAACCTAATCAGCAACGCCGTAAAATTCCGGCGCAGGGACGCTGCTCCAGACATTCACGTCTACGCAGAGACGTGTACCGCCGACGGCTCGGGTGAGGTCGGAACCCATCATCTAATCGTGGAGGACAATGGAATAGGATTCGACGAGCACTACGCGAGTCGTATCTTTACGCCGTTCCAGCGGCTTCACAAAGAATACGAGGGAACGGGGATGGGGCTCGCGATCTGCCGACGGATCGCGGAGCGTCACCAGGGAACGATCAACGTATCCAGCAAACCGGGACAAGGATCCAGATTCGTCGTCAAACTGCCGATCCCCGAAAACGCGCCCGGAGAAAAAGCGTAACGAAACGCGCTTGCCGCTCCGAGATTCTATGTCGTTTGAACTCCCACTCCCGCTAGACGTCGGCCAGGGAAACCGTCTCAAGCCGCCGAGTTTAATATGGCATGAAATGTGCCTAAATAGTTAGAAATAAATAAGGTAGATCTGGCGATCAAGAGCCCGTATGCTCCACGCCTCGTCCATACTTAAAAACACTGACTTACGGATCGAGCCCGAGTTCGACACGAGACTCCACGAACTGCTCGAGCTCTGTCGTGCATCCCTGCCGTCTCTCGACGAAGATCTGATTCGGCGCGCCTTTAAGCTCGGCTACTGGGCTCACCGAAACGACCGGCGCGTTTCAGGGGAGCGATACATTACGCATCCGATCGAAGTTGCTACAATCGTCGCGCGTGAAATTGGATTCGACGACATCAGTGTAGCCGCCGCCCTGCTCCACGATACGGTGGAGGACACGGAGTTCTCCCTCGATTTCATTCGAGAGGAGTTCGGCGAGTCGATGGCCAATATCATCGACGGTCTGACGAAGATCAGCGACGTTTTCTCCAGTCGAGAGCTCGGCCAGGCTGAGAACGTGCGGAAGTTGATGCTTTCGATGGCGACGGACGTCCGCGTCATTCTCGTAAAGTTCGCGGATCGTCTGCACAACATGCGGACCATCGAGTCGCTGCCGAAGCACAAGCAACTGAAAATCGGATCCGAAACCCTCGAACTCTTCGCCCCTCTGGCCCACCGCTTCGGTTTACATGCCGTCAAGAGCGAACTCGAAGACCTCTCGCTCAAGGCGTTGAATCCGGACGATTACTACGCCATCGTGCGCGGGCTTCGAGCGTCGAAACAGGAGCGAGCCCAATACATCAGCCGTTTCGTCGAGCCGCTCATGGATCGACTCAAGAGCGACCAGTTCGAATTCGACGTCTACGGGCGATCGAAGAACATTTATTCGATCTTTCGGAAAATGAAGAGGCAGAACAAGCCCCTTGAGGAAATTTATGACCTCTTCGCCATCCGAATCGTTCTCAAGAGCACCGGTAAACGCGGAAAGGAGGACTGCTGGCGGGTGTATTCTATCATCACCGATCTATATAGGCCGCTGCCAGAGCGATTTAGGGATTTCTTGTCCGTTCCCAAGTCCAACGGCTACCAGAGCCTCCATACGACCGTGCTAGGTCCGGAAGGCCGGCGCGTCGAGGTGCAGATTCGAACCGAGGAGATGCACGAAATCGCGGAGCGCGGATTCGCGGCTCACTGGAAGTACAAGGAGGGCGTCAGCGATCAGGACAAGGAGATGGAGCGGTTCCTCTCATGGGTTCGAGATCTCCTCGAAAATCCGAAGCCCGAGCATGCTACGGAATTCGTCAAGGAGTTCCAACTCAACTTGTACGATGAAGAAATCTATGTGTTTACGCCGAAAGGCGACTTGATGACGCTGCCGTCGAGCGCGACGCCCGTCGACTTCGCATTCCAGGTACACACGGAAGTCGGCCTGCACTGCATCGGTGCGAAGGTAAACGGGAAGATGGTCCCGCTCTCGTACAAGCTGAAAAGCGGCGATCAGGTAGAGGTAATTACGTCCAAGAAGCAGACGCCGAATCCCGACTGGATGAAGTTCGTCGTGACGCACAAGGCACGGAGCCGAATTCGTCATTGGATCAACGAGAAGCGGCGCCGGGCGGTCGAGCTCGGTCGCGAGATTTGGGAGAAGAAGACGTTGAGGGCAGGAATCGCGATCAACGAGCAGGATCTGAGCAAGCTTGCATCCAAGCTCAAGTTTCCGAATCCGCAGCAGATGTTCTACGAGATCGGCGTAGGACTCTATGACGCCAACGACTTCGTCAACTACGTCAAGAACGGTTCGGGGGAAAAACGTCACGAGGAGGCCGTCGACCACGAAAAGGAAGGGGAAGAGGCGCTGCGCCTCGAGTACGAGAACTTTCTTGATACGGCGCAGTCATCCGCGCAGCCTGCTCTCAAGATAGACGGCGAGCTTCACACCGACATCGTCACGAAGTACGCATCCTGCTGTAATCCCATCCCTGGTGACGAGGTCTTCGGATACGTGAGCCGGAGCGGCGGCATCAAGATTCACCGCGTCAATTGCCGCAACGCGCCGCATCTGCTCATCAATCATCCCGACCGCATCGTCCCCGTCGAGTGGAGCCGGCAGAAAGACGTTCAGTTCATTTCCGCGCTTCGAATCATGGGCGAGGATCGTGTAGGCATCGTCAGCGACATCACGACGGTCATCTCGAAAAACTTGAAGACGAACATCCGGTCGATTACGGTCGATACGGACGACGGCGTCTTCGAAGGAACGATCGTGTGTTACGTGACCGACCTCGAACACCTCCGGCGCGTCATCGAACGCATCAAACGTATCGACGGCATCCACGGAGTGTATCGCTTTGAAGAATAGAGCGGGCCTGGCGGTGGCGAGGTTTGGCGACGACGTCAAGCCATTTTCCATCCGGATCAAACCGAAAGCGGTTGTCTATTGCGGGCCTTTTTTAGTATACTGATCGCGTTTTTGCCGGTAAAGCATTAATAATACAGGGTTAGAGATAAAAGCTCGAGACTGCTCGAAAGACGAGGGGCACCGATTCGCCCTGTCGGTCGTGCTTTTGAGACTTCAGTTGAACTGCCCCTCTGCCCTCGCCCCGTTACCATAGAGGTTTATCAAGTCCGGAGCCATACACTATGCCCAAACGTTCAGATACGCTGACTAAGAAGGATGTAGCACGCCGCGTGGCGGACCTAATGGATGAGCCGATCTACAAGAGCGAGCCATGGGTGAGTGCCGTGATCAGCGCGATTGGTGATCTCATGTTGGAAGCAGACCCCGAAGTCCGCATCGAACTCCGAGACTTTGGCGTCTTCGAGGTGAAAAAGACCAAAGCGAAGCCGAAGGCACGGAATCCGAAAACGAATGAAACCGTATTCATTCCGAGTCGCCGGAAGACGCACTTTAAGCCCAGCAAGCGATTGAAGGAAGTGCTGCAGACTCCTCTCAACGAGCTCGACTACAAGGTCCCGTCCGGCAGCGCAGACCAGAACGGTCGAGCTGAGTTCGCGACGAACGGCGCCCTGACGTGACGATCATATCGGATCGTTCTTTTTCCTCGGGCAATTGGGCGGGACGGGAGCTGATCCCGTTCCGCTTTCGTTTTTCGACGACGACGAGTCAGATTTCCTTTCATCTGAATGCACGCTGCGATGGAACGTCGGCCGCGGATCGTCGGCATCGATTACGGTACGACGCGCGTCGGCGTTGCGGTATCCGATCCTCTTCAACTCTTCGCTCGGCCCGTCGATACGCTCGCGCCCGATGAGGTTTCGGATCGCGTGGCGTCCATCGCGGGCGATTCGGGTGTCGAAGCGATCGTAGTGGGATGGCCGCTCACCCTGGATGGCGACGACGCCACGGCCATCGCCATGGTTCAGCCATTCATAGACCGGCTTCGGCACCGCTTTCCAGACGTCAAGATCGTCAAGTGGGACGAGCGCTTTTCATCCGAACGTGCCAAGCAAGCCCTTTTTGAAGCCGGAGTCTCCAAGAAGGCACGGCGAAGCAGGAAACGCGTTAATGCGGCGGCCGCTGCCGTTATCCTGCAGGAGTTCTTGGATCACCAACACGAAGAGAGCGACGAGAGCAACCGGCAAACGTGATCCCGCGCAGGCAAACGGCGGTGAACGATGGTCGAGTCATTTCCAGTACGACGTCGATGCCCTGCCGCGGCAAGGTCGGTCAAATTTCCGCTTGCCGAGGCACTTTTACCAAATTCGGCGGGTTCCATGCAAAGCCGGGGAGACGAACCGGCGAAGAGTATCTCAAGAGGTGGAAAAGGTCGGTAAGGTATGATTCTCCCGATTCGTGTCTACGGCGATGACGTCCTCCGCGCGAGGACCGAAGAGGTAACGGAGAATACGGAGCAGATTCAGCAGCTCATCGACGACATGATCGAAACGATGCGTTCCGCCGAGGGCGTCGGACTTGCAGCGCCACAGGTCGGTAGGATGGAACGCATCTTCGTGGCCGACGTGACGCCTATGTACGATGAACCGGACGTCGTTGTCGAAGAGCTTCCCCCGCAGCCGATGGTCTTCATCAACCCGGAAATCACGTGGGAGAGCGAAGAGGAAGTTGAGTTCGAAGAAGGCTGCCTCTCGATTCCTGACGTTCGTGAGCTCGTCGTACGCCCGGAGAAAATCGAGCTTCGGTTTCTCGATCGTGCGTTCAATCCGGGATCATTGGAAGTAGGCGACGTGTTGGCGCGCGTGATTCAGCACGAATACGATCACCTAGACGGCATTCTCTTCATCGACCACATCAGTGCGTTTCGACGCCGGCTTCTGCGGCGCCGGCTTCGCGACATGGCGAAGGGTGAGGTCGAAGCCGACTATCTGCTATACACGAGTGCGGC
>CAZMXY010000065.1:15569-19841 GCA_964570345.1 uncultured Rhodothermales bacterium
TCCATTCTCCTCGCCGTATTTCTCGTCGGCGGGTTGACGGCGCCGCTCGTCCATCGCTTCGAGCACGTACGTGAGCTGCAGCATCGCCACGGTCAGGCGTCGCAGGACTTTTCTCCTGCGCGGCTCGCATCCGTCGGGCACCTGTACGGCGATCTTCTCGTCGAAGAGCGTACGACGCCTCACGAATTGAATTGCGACTTGTGCGCCCGTCTCGGCTATGATGCCCTAGTCGGGACGTCGGACGCACCGCCGCCCGCAAATCGTTCTTTTTACGCCGACCGCTGCATTGCCCTTCATCTCGGGCCGTCGGAAGGCCACCTCTCCATCCGTGCTCCCCCGATCGCAGTCTGAATGAGCCCCGCGCCGGCCCCGGCGGCCGCCGCAGGCGACGACGCACGACCGCGCTCGTGCGTCGTATTGGATTTCAGGTGAGGGTAGCCGCGACCATCGCAAACTCTCGCCTGCACGCACATCAGGCTATCGTTGAAATCTTACGTAGGGTGGGAGCGATGTACCGACACATTGTCACCGGAGTACTCACGATTACCGCACTATTCCTTGTATCGGCATGCAATAATCCCGTTGAGCACAGCGACGACGAGCATGCAGAGGTTTTTGGTTTCATTTTCCTCATGGGTGGGAATGAAGTGGTCACCGTTCGCGACGCCGTCGTGACGGGATCGCTGGCCGTTGGCCAGGGCGCTACGACTGATCCGATCGAAGTCGAGTTTACCGACGAGGACGGTGATCACGTTCACGGCGAAGATCTCGACGACGAGTTCAGCTTGAACGTCGCGGTGGCCGACGAAGGGATGATCACAATCAGCGAAACCGGTCGATGGACGTTCACGATCACCGGTGTGGAAGCCGGAGAGACCACGTTAACAGTCGCGCTCATGCACGGTGATCATGCGGATATCACGACACCACCGATTCCCGTGACCATCGACTAGACGTCGTTCCATGTACAGATTTGGTTTCGTACTCCCGGCGATCATAATTCTGCTATCGTGCCTGCCTGCGCGAGCACAGCGGAGCGCCGTGATTGGTACGGTAACCGACGCTGCTACAGGCGAGCCGGTTGGATTTGCACAGATCCTGCTCGAAGAGATCAACCGTTCGGCAACGGCCGACGAAACCGGCCGATTCGAATTGTTCTTTATTCCGTCGGGATCGTACACGTTGAAGGCGTACCGTATCGGTTACCAATCGCTGATTCGGTCCGTCCGAGTATCGGAGGCCGACACGATGCGGATTCAATTGACGATGACCGTCTCGCCCCTCGAAACGGGCGAGGTCGTCGTCGAAGGGATCCGCAATGAGGCACGCCAGCTCGCAGACGCGGCAATGGAGATGGAAGGTCGCAAGCTGCGCCAGAAGCTCGGCACGACCATAGCGGAGACGCTGTCGGACGAACCCGGCTTCTCGATGCGCTCGATGGGCCCCGCACCCGCGCGCCCCGTCCTGCGCGGCCTCGGCGGCGAACGACTGCTGGTGCTGGAGGATGGGGGACGCACGGGTGACCTCTCGGCGACGTCTACGGATCACGCGGTCGTAATCGATCCGCTGACGGCCGATCGAATCGAAGTGGTGCGAGGTCCTGCTGCGCTGATCTACGGTCCAAACACCCTCGGTGGCGTCGTAAACGTCGTTCGCGGCTACGTTCCGACGAGTCCACCCAACCGTGTTCAGACGGGGATTACCCTTCAGGGACAGTCAGTGAATCACGGATTCTCCGGTGGCTTCGGCACGACGGCACCGGCTGGGCGCTTCGCTCTGCGAGCGGACGGCAGCGTGCGCAAGGCCGGTGACGTGACGACGCCTGTCGGACCGCTTGAAAACACGGGTCTTTCGACGATTAACGCCTCCCTTGGCGCGAGTTGGAGTGGTGCGGGGGGCTATGCAGGTGCCGCGGGAAGCTACTACGCTTCGAGTTACGGAATTCCCGGAGGCTTCGTCGGTGCCCATCCCGGCGGCGTCGACATCGAACTCGACCGGATGCATCTCGAGGTGAAAACGGAGATGGTAGAGCCGCTTCGTTTTATTCCCAGAATGGAGCTGAGCGGGACGTTCTCACGCTATCATCATCGCGAATTCGAAAGCGAAAACACCCTGGGAATCGAATTCGGGCTCCTCTCCTATCACGGATCGGCGCTTTTTCACGTCCATCCGAACGGACACTTGAGGAAGGGCGCGGTCGGTCTCTGGGGCGAATACCGGGACTTCGCATCCGGAGGTTTTTCGTTTACGCCCAATTCGACTGAATCATCGATTGCCGGCTTCGGATATCAAGACGTTCACTTCGAACGGTTCACGTTACAGGCCGGCGGTCGATACGACTTGCGACGCGTGACCCCGATCGAAAGGAAGGAGGCCTCTATAGGCGACATTCGTGAGAGGACGTTCGGAGGCGCGTCGGCATCGCTGCGAGGGATCCTTCATCCGGCTCCCACCGTGTCGATCGGAGCGACGGTCATGCGGTCGCTGCGTATGCCGGGAATCGAAGAGTTGTACTCGGAAGGCCCGCATCTGGCCGCGTATTCGTTCGAAGTGGGGAATCCCGACCTTGGAAACGAAGTCGGTTGGGGCGTCGAAGGATTTGGGCGGTATCAAGGGTCACGATTAACCGGATCTCTGGCGCTGTATCACAATCGCATCCACAATTACATTTATCCGCGCAATACGGGTGCGACCGACGTGCGAACCCTTCTGCCGATCTACCAACAGACGGGTGCGGAGTCCCGAATGGCGGGCCTGGAAGCGGGGCTCGAAATTCGGCCTCACCGCGTCGTACGTTTCAGCGCGTCGATGAGCTACACGCGCGGATCCCTGATCGACACGGACGAGCCGCTGCCCTGGATTCCACCCCTTTCCGGGGAGGTGGATACGAGCGTACGCCTGCGAGACTACACGATCGGCGCGACTCTCCGTGCGGCGTCCAGGCAGGATCGAGTGGCCGAAGGTGAGGAGCCTACCGAGGGGTACGTGCTGGTCGGAGCATACGCGCAGTACCATTTCACGACCCGAGCACTCTTGCATACCATCGACCTGGTCGTTGAAAATGCGACGGATGCCGAATATCGTGACCATCTCTCCCGGGTGAAAAGTGTGATGCCGGAGCCGGGCCGAAACGTCAAGCTGCTGTACAAGCTATTTTTCTAATCCGGTGCACACCACCCGTCTCAGTCTCCTCGCCGTGAGCCTTACGCTCGTACTGGGCGGGTGCGATCCGTCGCCGGCCACGGAGGGCGACGTCGGAGGTCCCCTCTATCCCACGACGATCTATCCATTCCGATCGATTCTGGAACCCGTCATAGGCGAACGCGGATCGGTACGGAACCTTCTTCCTGCGGGCGCATCGCCTCACACGTACGATCCGAAACCGTCCGACGCCCGGACGGCCGCCGCCGGATCCGTACTTTTCTACGGTGCGCCCGAACTCGACGAGTGGGGCGCTCGACTCGCATCCGGACCGACGGTCGCGCTCATCGACCTGCTGCCGGATTCGATGATCCTGAATCTGTCACGAAGCGGCACTCCGTACCATGGACGGCACGGCCACGCTGCGGGACGTGATCCACATTTTTGGATGGATCCTCTGGTCGTTGATGCGCTGCTTCCGGCGCTCGTCGACGTCCTGTGTGATGCGGATTCAGAAGCCTGCGAGGCGTATGGCGAGAACGCCGCCGCCTTCTCCGGCGTGCTCACGGCCTTACATGACTCCGTCGTGACGATTCTCATGCCGATTGCGGGACGATCCGTCTTGCTCTCTCATCCATTCATCCATTACCTTCTCGACCGTCATGGGATCGGCGTGGCGGGCATCGTCGAGGAAATACCGGGATCGGAACCGACGGCGCGGGACATGCAGCGGATCGTAAACGACGTTCGTCGATCCGGCGCCGACGCGATTCTCGTTCAACCGCAGCTACCGGATCGAGCGGCCCGAGCCGTCTCGGAGACGCTGAACATCCCCGTCGTCGAGCTCGATCCCATCGGCGGAGGTGAGGGGCGGCGCACGTATGAAGAGCTAATTCTCTATAATGCGCGGAAGCTTCGGGACTCCCTCGTGGGGCGAGCGCCTGGTCGGTAGGCCGGGCAAACTGATGACTCTGCCACCCCCTCCCGATCGCGCGTCCCATCCAAGCGGCGATTCGAAACGATCCGTGCCTGATATAGTCGTTCACGTAGATAATTTGAGCATCCGGTACAGGGCGAGCGAAGCCCTGCGCGGGGTGCGATTCCAGGTTGAGAAAGGCAGCTTTGTCGCGA
>CAZMXY010000066.1:0-11672 GCA_964570345.1 uncultured Rhodothermales bacterium
CCACTAGATTTAGGTCCTCGTCTCTTCCATCCCACGAGACGTGCACCGGTCCCGCCGTGAGCATTCCGGACGGCAGCGCCTCGTCCGTCTCGAGCGTACGAACGGGTCGTCCGGCGAGCGTATAGATCCGAACCTGCACGTCTGCGGACGTCCCCGTGGGCTGGTTGTGCTCGAAAACGAATCGAGTCCGACCGCTCGTCGGATTCGGATAATTGAATACGTTACGCAAGACGAGATCCTGCAACGCCGAGACGAAGAAATCGAGCCGCGCCTCGCTCGAATTGTTCAGCACGTCCCACGCGCGCACGGAGAGCGAGTGCGGTCCGTCGTCGAGCACCGTCGTATAATCGTCGAATGAAAAGGTCACGCTGCCGCTCCGATAGGAGTTCGGGTCGCTCTCGAACCGATTGCTGACGTCGACGGCATTTTGTTCGTCTCCATCCACGACCAGCAGCATCTCGTGACCGACCCCGGCACCGACGGCATTGATTCCGCTGTCGTCGCGGAGTTTCACGATCAGTCTCGGGTTCGGCGGCGTCATGCCTCCCGACACGAAGGTCGTGTCGTTCAGAAAAAGGGATATCTCTGGACCCTCGTCGTCGTTCGGTGGATTGGCCGACGTCCCGCCCACGATCACGTCCTCGGTGTAGCCGCCCGCGTGTGCGGTCGAATTGTAGGCATACGCGCTGATTCGGCCGGGCTCGTTGCTGTACGAGACGTCCTTCGGGACGACGAACGTGGCCTCGAAACGCCCACCGCTCACGGGGACGCCGCCGCGCCAGATCAGGTCCTCTCGCACGGTGTAATAGTCTTGCGGCATCGCGCGACGCAAGGGTACGGGTACCCGTCGTTCGGCATCGAAGATCGTCAGATTCGCCTGCCCGTCGAACCCGGTGTCCACCTGATCGTTCAGGGCGCGGATGCTCCCCGTCACGGTTACTCGATCCAGCGCCCGCAGATTCGGGAATTCCGACATGGGCTCTCCATTGACGGTCTCTATCACCGTCTCGCCGGGCGGTGTGCCGAGGCGCAGCGTCGGATCGCCGAGCAGATTGAACTTTCGATTGTTGCCCTCACGACCGGGCTCCGTATTCTTCGTACTAAGCATGACGTCGCCGAGGCGACGCGGAAGCCCGGCCGCGTCACGCTTGAACATCTCACTGCTCAATGCACGATTTAGACCCACGTTGAGCGAATGGATGTTCGAGGACGTATACACGAGCCGAACGGTCGTCATCAGCGCGATGGCGCCGCCGCCGGGATTCAACAAGAGGACTTCGGCCCCGCTCTGCTCCTTTCCCAGGTCCCACCATCCGAAGGAACAGGTGGCCGTTACGAACACCGGAAGCTTGTCCCGGTTCTGTAGATTTGCGGCATCCGAGGTCGTGAATATTTCCTCCTGAGCAAGACCGTGCTCGCCGCCGTGGCCGCTGTAGTTCATCACCAGCACACCGTCGTTTATCGCCGACATCACGTCCTTCTTGGCGCCGGGAATCCGCCAGCCGTTCTGGAAATCCCGCGTATAGGAAATGGCGTACACTTTTTTCAGGTCGATTCTCGGGTATTGCTGCCCGATGAGTTCCGCGACGACGTCGGCGTTCTGCGTATGCAGATCGGGCGTGGTCTCCTGTGTGGCTCGTATGCCGTTGAACGCGTCGTCTGCGACGAACAGATACCGGCTCCGCCAGGCACCGTACGTCTCAGGGTTTTCGTACCGCTTCACCTTTTCGACCATCGCAGCGGCTTCCTCCTGCGTCTGGACGGGAAAGCGGCCGATTCCGACGTCCATACGCTCTTGACTGGCGGTGTCCAGGCCCGGCCACGGCCAGACCCCTTCGGCATCGTCGAGGAGTCCGAAATAATCATCGCTCGTGTACGACTCACCCGGGTCGAACGATTCTTCCGTTTCGTAGGGCGGCACCCAGCTCTGAAGTACCGGCCGCTGCGTCTCGTCGCCCAGGTTTCGGTAATTAAAGTGTCCATCCCCGAAAAGGAGTACGTACTTCAAACGGCGACTGTCGTCGGGCGCTCGGTCGTAGAGAAACTTGAAATAGTCCCGCATCGCCCGCATGTCCTGGAGTCCGCCGGAGAATTCGTTGTAGATTTTCTGGATGTCGGCTACCAGGACCTGCATGCCCTCGTCCGCGCGGAATTCGGCAAGTTCTTCGGCCGCCTGGCGAAATTCCTCCGGCGCGACGATGACGAAGTCGGGGTAGGTCGTGAGGCCATGCAAATTTTGAGCCGCAACGCGTTGGGCCGCTCCCGCGGCAAGCGGTCTCGACGTCCCCGTCGTGAAGGCGATCAGCTCGCGCGGCGGCGCGGCCGCGTCGACCTGCAGCTGAACGCGGTACGTGCCGGCCTCGGACCGGACTCCGAGACGCCGAATCTCCGCGTGATCGGTTACGTCCCAGACTTGAGGAGACGACGTGAATCCCTGAAGTACTAGCTCCATTCGGCCCGTCCGCCCCGCCGGCGTGGAAAAGCGAAGCGTGTCGCCGGCCGCTTGAAGACGCTGCGTGTAGAAAACGCGGACCCAGTCCGCAGCGGCTTCGGGTGCGTTCGTCGCCTGGGGGTCGAGCCGCATGGACAGGTGAACGGGGGCGCCGCCGGCGAGCTCCTGAGAAAACGAGGCCACGCTCGCCGCCGCAATCGGCGATTCCTCGTCGGCGGTGACGCTCCGGCGCGCCCGCTCCTCGGCCAAACGCTCGTTTCCCGATTCAAAGTAAACCCTCGCGACCGGATTCGATCGAATGGCTACCCGCGCCTGATATCGCACGGTCCCCTCGACGAGGCCCGGAAGCCGAACGTCATCGAGCAACGCACGGGTCGTACCGGTTCGGATGGTTCGGCTGACCCACGTATGCCCGGACCCGTTTTCCTTGCTCCACATGAACTCGTCGAAATCCCGGAAAAAACGTCCCTCGACGCTCGTCAGGACGTCGGCATCGGGGTAGGCCGGATACGGCCCCTCTTCTAACGAAGCGCCGTCGCCGTCCTCATCGATCTTGATGAAGTAATAATTATCGTTCGAGAAGGGATGAACGTAGTGCTCCCACGATCCGGACGCGGCGTCGTACGTCCAACCCTGCGGTCCCGTCGCGTAAAACAGAACGGCGTCGCCACTGTCGAAGCGACCGTCCCCTCCACCCGTCCGAAATACCGCGTTTTCGACGAGATCGGCCGGCCTCGGAGCCGCGTTGAGCGCCGGCACGGGCCTACCGCCGTTACCGTACACCTTGACGTCGTTGGGATCGATGGTGTCGGGCGACCGATTCAGACCGGCGAGATTGGAGAGAAAGGCCCGATCGATCCGATAGATGCCCTCCGCCGTAATCGGAACCTTGTAGACGATGCCCTCCGCAAGGACGCTGCGCTCGACTTGGAGGTGGGGATTGTGATCGCTTGCGGCTTTGGCCGCAAGGAGCACGCCATCCGCCCGCTGGGGACGAGCATATCGAATCGCCACCCGAATCCGACGAAAGCGGCGCACGGTCGACGTACCGGCATCGTAGGCAATCGTGCTGATCACGAGATTCCCCAGCGGCTGCTTCCGGCTGAGACCGATCCCCGTCATCTCGATCCGCTCCTCAGCGTACGGGCCGAGATCACCCTCGCCCGCGGGCAATCGGATCTCATCGTATTCGGATACTTGCACGACGATCCGGGGCGCGTCGAGCGACGGCAAGGCGTAGGTCTCCCAAACGTCCGTCACGCCCAACGTGAGCGCCTGCGCCGCCGCCGGCGTGAAGGCTCGGATTCCGGTCGAGTCGACGACGGCCTTGAGCGAATGCTTCCACTCGATCGCGACATCGACTACGTAGCCGTTCGGATCTTGATCGACCGTGGTGAAGACCGCATGCTGCGCGTCGGCCGTCCGGGCGGACGACCCGATCAGCAATATGCCGACCAGCAACGCAGCGATAGGCTTAGCGGTGACGCTCATACGATCGATGAATCCCACGCTCACGGCCGAACGGCCGCTCCGGGCATGGATTCGCTGTTACGAAGAATGACGTTTCGTTCACCGCCGCGATCGCCATGGTTGGCCGCAGTCAGTTTTCTCGTAACAGTTTCTTTCGATAGGCTGGCGTTCTGAGCTGAATTGCTTTGACCGGGGACAAAATACCGTAGCTGACGGCCTCGCACAAGGTGAATCGAAGTGCCGTCTACGGCGTCCGATTTGAGCGGGCTATTCTAAGGCGTGCCCGTCACGTTGTTCCGCTCTCTTCGAGCCGGTTCAGATAGTCCCCGATTCGGTCGCGGAGGATCGCGATCTCTCGGAGACCCGACGCCACGCGCTCACTCGCTTCGTCGATGTCCCGTATCGGCTGCACGACGTCGTCTCCGAGGTCCATCGACTTCCCCAACTCCAGTAAAAACTGTGCGTTACCGGATACGATCGCGAGCGGGTTGTTCGAGTCGTGGTAGACACGACCGAGAACCCGTCGAACACGTCGTATCACCTCGACAGGATGGGTGGAGGTATCGAAGACTTCGTCCAATTTTGATCGTAACATGCTGACGTTGGTGGTCACTACACGCTCGCGTGGGGCGACACCCAAATCGCCCTGCCGGATTCGTGCATTCTTTTCGTTCTCTTCACGCTCTCGGGGTGAGGTAGCGTTCGCCCCCGTTCCTTATAGCTCCTCCAGGGACCGGCGCCGGACGACCGTCACCCCGCGCTCCGTTCGTTCCGGCGTCGCTACGGCCACGTCGGGATCGTGCTCGAAGAAGAAATGCCAACCGCCCTCGACCGCTTCGTCTAAGAATCGTCTCTTCTCCTCCAGGGTTACGAGAGGCCTGACGTCATATGCCATGATCCAGGGGAGCGGCACGTGCGCGGCGGTCGGCAGCAAATCTGCCACATATACCAGCGACGTCCGTTCGTCCTTCACCCTGACGAGCTGTTGCGACTCCGTATGTCCGTTGACCAGAATCAGGTCGATGCCTGGGAAGAGTTCCATGGGACCGTCGAGCAGCGAAAGCTGTTTCGAGGCGGAAAGCGGATCCATGTTTTCGGCAAGAAATGACGCCCTCTCACGCACGTTCGAATCGCGAGCCCACTCCCAGTGAGCCCGCTGCACGTGATAGCGTGCGTTGGGAAATACCGGCTCGAAGCCTTTGTTCGTCCGCCGCGTCGATCCGCCGCAGTGGTCGAAGTGCAAATGAGTGAGGATGACGTCCGTCACGTCCTCTTCCGTGAATCCTGCTCGTCGCAGCGAACCTGCGAGCGTCGCGTAGTCGTGATCGACGGCATAAATCCGGGCGAACTTGTCGTCGTATTTGTCACCGAGACCGTTGTCCACGAGAATCACCCGGCCTTCCCCCTCCAACAGCATGCACCGCATATGGAGCGGGATGCGATTGGCCTCGTCCGCCTCGGCGTGGCGTGACCAGAGCGGCTTGGGTACGATGCCGAACATCGCGCCCCCATCGAGTCCAAATCGTCCCGTTTCGATGGAGTACAGTGAATACGATCCAATGGTGGCCATCAATCCTCGTTGGTTTCGTCTTCGCGTGGGAAATCTCTGAAGTGACCGTTCGATTGAATCTTGCGCTTCAAGTCCTCCATCTGTTCGACCTTCGGAATCAGCTCTTCGAAGTGATCGACGAGGTACGCGATGCGGTCGTTTTCGCTGGGCAGCTCAAGCACCTTCTGTTTCTGCCGCAGCGTGAGTCCCGCGTTGTGTGCCATGACGAAGGACACGTCGTGAACGTCCTGATACAGGCTGGGCCGAACGGTGCGGCCGGCCAGCTCGAGGAGCTTCATGTGCTGGGTGATCGCCCGTTCTTTGAGTTCCCGTTTCGGCGCTTCGGTCGGTTCTGAGAGAACCTCTACTTCCGCCGTCATGTAGGGATCTTCCGGATACAGGCGCACCACGCGAAACCGCTGACGGCCTTCGATGAGAACGTCCATGCGGCCGTCTTCGTAACGGGAAACGACGTTGACGATCTGCGCCGTCGACCCCACCTCCGACAATTCACCTTCATCGAAAAGAACGACGCCGAAGGGGCGGTTTTCGTCCAGACAGCGCCCGATCATCTCTTTGTATTTAGGCTCGAAGACGTGGAGGGGCAGCTGCTCCCGTGGATACAAAACGACGCCGAGAGGAAAGATGGGGAGAGACGATTCGGTGGCCATGGAGCAGGACCTGAGTCCCGGGGTGGATACGGTTGCGTCTGTCCATCGTAACGCCCGGCCGCTGATGTGTTTCCCCAACTCGATCAGGTCGGCCGGAGGCGACGGTTCAGCAACCTCAGCCAGAGATACCCCAGGAGGGCCAGAAACGTCAAGATGCCGGCGCGAGGAAATTGCAGCAGCAGCGCGTACCCCGTCGCGAACATCAATCCGAAGAGGATCAGAATCGCCGCCACGACGCGTTGCACCTCAAAGCGAAGCGACGTCGCCGCCGGGAGGCCCGTCCGCTCGCGCTGCAACGCCCAGCCGGGTCCGGGTGGACGGACGCGACGATAGAAGGCGTCCAACGTTTCTTCTTCCTCCGGCTTCGTCAAAAGCATGACCGTGACCCAGATCACTGCCGTGACCAGCGTGATGACCATCAATCGGATGCCGAAGTCCTCGATCGTCAAAACGGGGACGACCGTCGTGAACAGACCCGTTAGAAAGCCCGCCACCATCGAGGACATCTCCGCCCAGGCGTTAATCCTCCACCAGAACCAGCGAAGAATGAGGACGACCCCCGGACCCGTTCCGATGGCGATGACGAGACGGAAGACCGTGGCGACGTCCGTAGCGTAGAAAGCCGCTGCGGCTCCAAACGCGGCGATCAGCACGGAAGCCAGGCGACCGATCGCGACGAGCTGCGCCTGGCTCGCGTCCGGGTTGATGAAGCGACGGTAGAGGTCGTTCGTCAGATACGAAGCGCCCCAATTGATATTCGTCGAAACCGTGCTCATGAAGGCCGCAACGAGCGAGGCGACTACGATCCCGAGTACGCCGACCGGCAGGAAATCCAGCATCATCAAAGGATAGCCGAGCTCCTTGTCCTCCAGCTCGGGATAGAGCACCAACGCCGCAAGCGCCACCAACACCCACGGCCACGTACGCACGACGTAATTGACGAAGTTGAAGAAGAGGGCCGATTTCTCCGCTTCCGCTTCGTCACGCGCCGCCGCCAACCGCTGGATGAACTCGCCACCTCCGTCGCTGCGGCGAAAGGTCCACCACTGCACGAACGTATAGGCGAAGAAGGTCGTCCCCGTGATCCCCGCCACGTCGCTCCACCGCACGTCGAATCCCCCGTCCGTCTCGATCGTCACCGGAATGAACGAGAGGACGTCGAAGTCCGTGAGTACCTGCGACTTGGCCACCAGTCCCGAGAGTCCGCCGACCGCGTCGCTCTTGATCGCAAATACGGCGACCGTGAGCGCCCCGAACAGAGCCAGGAAGAATTGGAAGAAATCCGTGATGACGACCCCCCAGAGCCCGGACATCCCCGCATAAAGCAAGACCAACACCGACACCCCGATCACGGACAGCAGTTTCGGGTCCATCCCCAAGACGAGATCCCCTTCCGCAAAGCCGAGGTCTGCCCAGATCCCAAGGGCGCCGATCACCTTCACGGCCGCCAGCATGATATAGCTGATGGAGATGCAGTTAATGGGTACGGCGAAAAGAAACGCCTTGATGCCGCGGAGCCAGGCCGCCGCCGCTCCGCCGTATCGCATCTCGATGAGCTCCGCGTCCGTGACGATCTCACTGCGCCTCCAGAGACGGGCGAAGACGTAGATCAGCACGACGTGCCCGATCGCGAAGCACCACCACTCCCAGTTGCCCGCGATGCCCCGATTGCCGACGACGCCCGCGATGTAGAGCGGCGTATCGATCGAAAACGTCGTGGCGGCCATCGACGTGCCGGCTAGCCACCAGGGAAGTGCACGGCCCGACACGAAAAAATCCTCCAGTGAACCCGACGCCTTACGCGCGAGGTAGAATCCCAGAGCCAACGTCGCGACGATGTATCCCAGGACGATGATCCAGTCAATGAATTGCATGGACGGCCGAGGCGTGTTAATCTCCCATCAGCGTGCGGCGCCGGTCCGCCGTGACACGGCTGCGGCGGCTCGCTCGAAAATCGCGCGTGAACATAGGTTCTCCACGAGAAAAGATACAGTGACGTCCCGTTTCGTGACGCAAAGGTTTCTTGTCCGCCTGCCCGCCCTCGCTGCCGCGCTGGTTTCGTGGATCGTCGTGGCGGCGTCCATCCGCCCGGCCGGCGCCCAGCTGGTCGAGTTCGGCTCGTCCGACGATCCCAGAGAGCAGTTGCAGGTCGTGTGGTGGCGTTATCAGAGCAGCCTGGACCTGAGCGGCGGACTTTCTCTGATCTCCGACCACTGGCGCGGCGGCGTCAACGCCGGGATGAGCGTCGTGACACGACCGCTGACCGCCCGCTTGAGCGCGACGCTTCGCGGCGGAATCTATGGACGTTACGAGCCGGATACCGACGAGGCGTACGACCTGCTGCGCGTCCTCGAATTCGCCCGATTCAATGCGCCCCCCCAATCCCGCCTCTACGCACGCGCCGGCCTCATCGACCGCATGCGTCTCGGTACCGGCCACGTCGTAAACTTTTTCAATTCGAAGGTCGCTTGGGACGAGCGAACGGTCGGCGCCGAAATCCTACAGTCCACCCCCCTCCTCGACGTCGCCGCTTTTACCGACAACGTCTTGTTGAATGGCGTCGTAGGCGGGCGAGCCGCCATACGGCCCGTCTTCTGGGTGGACGACCTACGGACCCGCTCGCTGGAAGTCGGACTGAGTTACGTGACGGATCTCGGCATGAGAACGGGGGACTCGCAAGGCCTAACCGCCTACAACGTCGACGTCAGCTTCAACGCCCTCACGTCCGGAGAAATCCGCTTCGTGCCTTTCGCGAGCTTTGCGAGATATCCGGATTACGGCAGCGGGATCAGCTTCGGCGCCAGCGTCGAAAGCGACAATTTCATCGACCTGGCTCGTTTTCGCCTGCGAACGGCTCTGTACTACAACGGCCGCAGTTTCATCCCCGGCTACGTCGGCTCGTTCTATCACGTAAGTAACCCCGAGGCACGGATCCTCAATGCCGACAAGTATCTCGGAGGTTCGCGAACCGTCGATTTCGAAGGCATAGCGCTCAAGGACGCGCTGGGCGGAAACGATTTCGAGACGGAGTTGCGCCTACTGATTTTCGAGCGGTTCGAGCTGTTCTACAATTTCCGCCGGCACTACGGGACGAACAGTCTCAGCGAATATCACCTGCGGCTCTTCTTTCACCGGTCGAACCGGCTCCGAATCAACGTCGGAATCGACCGGGCCGGTCTGAAGGGCTTCTTTAGCCTGTTCAACGACCTCGGGGATCAGACCGCGCTGGTTTTCGGGACGGACTACCGCATCATCGGTCCCTTCTGGGTCTTTCTTCACTCCAGATACGGCTTTGAACAGGCCGGCGTCGCCGAGGAGGGTACCCGGATGTTCCTCGTACAGCGCCGTTTCGAACCGTTCACGGGAATTCGTTTCGATTTTTAGGTCGCACGACGTCCTCCCGCGGCCGTTGGGATCGACCGTCTACCTATCCTTCGACATCTCATCTATGTCATCCACCCCTTCCGCATCCCGCTCCCGGCCGGATCGCGCCCTTCTCGCCGATCGCACGCGAGAGGCGATGCACCGGCTCTATCCGAGTGCCGATTGCGAGCTCAACCACTCCAACCCGCTCGAGCTGCTCATCGCTACGATCTTGTCGGCGCAGTCGACGGACAGGAACGTCAACCGCGTGACGGAAACCCTGTTTGAGAAGTATTCCTCCGCGGAAGACTTTGCGAACGCGGATCCCGAGGTCTTCCAGGAGGACGTCCGTTCGACCGGTTTCTTCCGCAACAAGACGAAGCACGTGATCGGCGCCGCCGCCATGATTCTCGAGGAGCACGCCGGACGCGTCCCCGATTCAATGGAAGAGCTGATCCGACTCCCCGGCGTCGCTCGCAAGACGGCAAACGTGCTGCTCGGGACGTGTTTCGGCAAGCCCGAAGGCGTGGTCGTCGACACGCACGTCAAACGGGTCGCTTATCGGATCGGACTGACCGACGAGAAGGATCCGGTGAAAGTCGAGCGCGATCTGATGGAGCTCTTCCCACGGAGCGAGTGGATCTTTCTCGGTCACGCACTCATCTGGCACGGTCGACAAATCTGCCACGCCCGCTCGCCGAAGTGTGACCGGTGTCCTCTGAACGACGTCTGCTTGAAACGCGGCGTCGCGTAACGACCGAGCGCTTCTTCGCCAAGACGCCGTTCCGCTTCGTATGCATCGATCCGGAGCGATCGGCGCGGGCAAACAGGGGTAATGACCGCCCTGCTTACTTCACTCCTTCGCTCATCGCCAGCATCCGCTCGATAGGCGCCAGCGCGCGCACGCGCGTCGCCTCATCCAGCGTAATCTCAGGCTCTTCATGCCTTAGACAGAGGTACAGCTTCTCGAGCGTATTCAGGCGCATGTGAGGACACTGGCTGCAGTTGCACCCGCTCTCCGGCGGTGCGGGAATGAACGTCTTTCCCGGGCTGTCCTTGCGCATCTGATGAAGAATGCCCTCCTCGGTCGCCACGATGAACTCCGTGTTCGCGCTTTCGCGTGCGAACCGTCGTATGGAGCTCGTCGAGCCCACGTGATCGGCGTGCCGAAGAACGACCTCCTCGCACTCCGGATGAGCCAGGACGAGGGCCTGCGGATGATGCACCTTCAAGCGCAGCAGTTTCTGCTCGCTGAACGTCTCGTGGACGATGCATACGCCTTCCCACAGAACCATGTCGCGGCCCGTCTCTTTGATGAGATAGCGGCCCAGATTCCGGTCCGGCGCGAAGAGGATCGGACGATCCTGAGGAATCTGCCGGATGATGTGTGCCGCATTCGACGACGTGCAGATAACGTCGCTCAACGCCTTGACGCCCGCCGTACAGTTGATGTACGAAACGACGACGTGTCCCGGATGCCGCTTCTTGAACGCCACGAGGTCGGGTGCGGGACACGAATCGGCCAACGAGCAGCCGGCATTCAGGTCCGGCAGGATGACCTTCTTGTTCGGATTGAGAATTTTCGCCGTTTCCGCCATGAAATGGACGCCGGCGAAGACGATGATCTCGGCGTCCGTTTCGGCCGCCTTGCGTGAGAGCCCGAGCGAGTCGCCGATGAAATCGGCCACGTCCTGAATGTCCGCCTCTTGATAATAGTGTGCGAGCAAGACGGCATGCTTCTCCTTCTTCAGACGCTCTATTTCGTCGAATAGATCGAGTCCCGGATCGACGGGCTCGTCGACAAACCCGACGACGGGATCGAGTACGGGGATGTCAGTCATGTCGGAATGGAATGGATGCGACGAACGTGTCCTTCTAACGCAGCACGAACGCCTGCGTTCTGCACGCCGCACGACGCGATCGGAACCCCGGGGCCGCGGCCCGGCGTACGGTGCCCTGCGCGTCGGCGTCGGGAAGACCCGGCGATGACGAACGAGGAATTTCCGTAGCAAATGGACAAAAAGCGACACTAAGCTCTTCCTTGGTTTCGGAGCGCGTGAGGGCTGGCATGGCACGAGCGAAAGCCGGGGGTAAGCATGTGGGACGCCCCCCGATCGAGGAGGAGGTACAAGAGCAGATCTACGAGCTCTTCGAGCAGAACGTCTCG
>CAZMXY010000066.1:11772-16158 GCA_964570345.1 uncultured Rhodothermales bacterium
CTGGCTTACCTCGTGCTGCATGCCGACACGCCGCAGCAGCGCCAGTACCTCGCTTTCCGCTTCTGGCCTGATTCTACAGAAAAGCAGGCCCGTACGAATCTGCGACAACTTCTGCACAACCTTCGCCGAGCCCTCCCTCTAGCTGATCACTTCATTGTGGCCAGCACCCAAACTTTGCAGTGGCATCCCGACGCGCCCTTCACCCTGGACGTGGCCTCGTTCGAGCAGGCGCTAATACGCGCGGAGCGTGCTGACAGGCGAGGTGCCCCGGACGCCCGGAGGCAGACTCTCGAAGAAGCCGTGCGCCTGTACACGGGCGACCTGTTGCCGGGCTGCTACGACGAATGGATCGAGCCGAAACGGGAGCGCCTGCGTCAGCAGTATATCGCAGCGCTGGACCGACTCGTCCGTCTGTTGGAGCAGCAACGTGCGTATCAGAAGGCGATCCCTTATGCCGTTCGCCTGTTGCAGGAGGAACCGCTCCGCGAGACGACCTATCGTGCCCTGATGCGCCTGCATGCGCTCCTAAGCGATCGGGCGAGCGCACTGCGGGTCTACCATCGGTGTGCTACCGTTCTGGAGGAGGAGTTGGGTGTAGAACCAGACCCCGCCACGCGCCAACTGCACGAACGACTCCTGAACATGCAGGCGCCGGTGGAGGAACAGCCTGCGCCAAGCTCGCCGGGCTCGGCTGCTGCCCTGCCGCTGGTAGGCCGGCAGTCCGAATGGAACCGGCTCGGGGCGGCCTGGCACACCGCCACGCACGAGCAGTCGCACCTTGCCCTGATCGCGGGCGAGGCAGGGGTTGGCAAGACCCGCTTGGCCGAGGAGCTGTTGACGTGGGCAGCCCGGCAGGGCGTAACGACTGCCCGAACGCGCTGCTATGCGGCGGAAGGCCGTCTGGCCTTCGCACCCGTCGCCGACTGGCTGCGGGCGGAAGTGTTCCAGATCAGTCTACCGAAGCTGGAGACCGTATGGCGTGCCGAGGTCGCGAGGATCCTCCCCGAACTCTTAGCCGCAACGCCGGATCTGCCCCCGGCCGAGCCGCTGACCGAGAGCTGGCAACGTCGGCGTTTTTTCGAGGCGCTGGCCCGCGCCGTCTTGGCAGCCCCACCACCGATGGTGCTCCTGATCGACGACTTGCAATGGTGCGACCGGGACACGCTGGAGTGGCTTCACTATCTGCTGCGCTTCGACCAGGAGGCGCAGATGCTTCTCCTCGGCACGATGCGCATCGAAGAAGTAGGACCGGCGCATCCGCTCGAGGCCCTGCTGCTGGACCTGCGCCGCACTGGGCTGTTGACGGAGATCCTGCTCGGCCCGCTCGATGCCGAGGAGACTACGGCGCTCGCCGAACATGTCACAGTGCAGTCTCTTGAGGCCACCCAGGCGGCTCACCTGTATCGGGAAACCGAGGGCAACCCGCTTTTTGTGATCGAAAGCGTGCGGGCAGGACACATATTCGGAGACATGTACTCTGCGAGTCCCACGCTCGCGCCTGAGTCGCCACCTGCCAGCCCCGAGACGCTGCCCCCAAAGGTGCACGCCATCCTCACGGCCCGCCTGGCCCAATGTTCGCCGCCCGCACGCGAGTTGGCGCACCTGGCTGCTATTGTCGGGCGTGCCTTTACCTTCGACGTACTCGCCGAGGCGTCCGATCGGGACGAGGACACGCTCATACGGAGCCTCGACGAGCTATGGCAGCGGCGGATCGTGCGCGAGTACGGCCCTGATGCGTATGACTTCAGCCACGACAAGCTGCGCGAGGTGGCGTATGCCGAGGTGAGCCCTGTCCGGCGGCGGCTGCTGCATCGGTGCGTGGCCGAAGCGTTCGAAACCATCCACGAGGCTGCGCTCGATGCGGCCAGCGGCCAGCTTGCGGCACATTACGAGCGGGCCGGGCTGCCGGAACGCGCGATTCCATACTATCAACGGGCTGCCCAGGCAGCGCAGCGCGTCTACGCCAACGAGGAAGCTATCATCCACCTGAACCGTGCTCTCGCCCTGCTCGATGGACGCCCTCCGAGTCCGCAGCGTGATGCATCCGAACTCGCGCTGCTCGTTCTCCTCGGTTCGTCCGTTGCGGCCACCCGAGGCTTTGCGGCTTCGGAAACGGGCCACGTCTATGCCCGTGCCCGGACGCTGTGCCACCCACACGCAGATCCCCGTCTTTGTTTCTCCGTCTATTGGGGTTCTTACGGCTTCGAGCTCGTACGAGCGGAGCTGGGGAAAGCCCACGCATTCAGTGAGCAGTGCCGGGTTCTAGCCGGGGCGGAAGACGAGCCCGTGCTTCTCGTGGCGGCGCACTGTGCGGTAGGTATCAGCCTGGCGCATCTTGGAGAGCTGACGCGGGCACGAGTGCATCTGGAAAAATCGTCCGCGCATCTGGAACAGGCACGAGCTTATCCGGAACAGTCACGAGATCATCTGGACGAGGCACGAGCCCCTCTGGACCGGAGACGAGCTCAACTGGACGAGGCGCGGGCTTATCTAGACCAGCCACGAGCTCATCCGGACCAGACGCACGCGCACTCCGACCACTTTCAGATGGGCGCAGATCCCGGTGTGTTCAGCCTTGCGTATTTATCGCATGTCCTCTGGCTCCTGGGCTACCCAGACCAGGCGCTCCGGCACGGCCGCGAGGCGCTGGCGTTGGCTGAGGAGGTGGCCCATCCGTTCAGCCGGGTGATCGCGCTCAGCTACGTGGCCATGCTGCATCAGTTTCGTGGGGAGAACCAGGCGGTATCTGCGTATGCCGAGATGGCGCTGGCGCTGGCTGCGGAGCATGGCTATCCATACTACGAGGCGTGGGGGATGCTCATGAAAGGCTGGGCCTTGCATCGACAAGGCGAGCGAGCGAAGGGGATGTCGCACATGCGCCAGGGCTTGGAGAGCTTCCGAACGATCAGCACGGGGTTGCGAGAGCCGTTTTACCTCGCTCTGCTGGCCGACGCCTGTGAAAAAGAGGGTCGCCTCGACGATGGGCTTGCCCTGCTGGACAAAGCGTTTAAGGCAGTGGAGAAGACCGAGGAGCGCTGGCCGGAAGCCGATCTCCACCGGCTTCGTGGAGAGATGCTGCTGGGGGAAAGTGCCGAGCAAGCCCAAGCACGTTTTCAGCAGGCACTCGACGTGGCCCGGCAGCAGAAGGCCCGGTCGCTGGAACTCCGTGCGGCAACGAGCCTGAGCCGCCTGTGGCTGCGGCAGCGACGTCGGGACGACGCCCGAAGGCTCCTCAAGAACGTCTACGATGCGTTTACCGAAGGCTTCGACGCGCCGGACGCGCAGGAGGCGCAGACCTTGCTAAATGACCTGTCTTAACGAAATTGCAACAATTGCCTGCCGGATGACCTACGACGCCTGAGGCCAGCCGGGCCACGAACGCTTGACGAATGCGCCTCCGGCTCTAACTCCCGCTTCCGCCTCCTTTCGTTTTCAGACATCTCTTCCGCGTCGTTTCCGTAGAACGCTTCAAGAACGCCTCCTCGTTTACGTTGGCACAAGCATACGACGAGGACCGCCGGTCGACGCGGTTCTCCACCGTAGCTGTCAGGACTAACACACCAGGAGGTGCTCCCATGTCCATTCAGAGAACGGGCAGCCGGCCGGTTCGGGAGCGTAGCAATGGAAAATAAGAAAGACCTAACACTTAGCGATCAGGGGAATTAGCCATGAGAAAAGCCAGCAGCATAGCACTCGTCGGTGCGGTGATCATGTCGGTGACCTTCGTATACGCAGGCGAGAAACGGCAGGTTGATCTGACCGAAAACCGCGGATTGCAGGCGACAACCGACGACACGCCACAGGCGGCCTACGCGTCATCGCCCGACGTCGAAGAGGTCGAGTCCATTGCCCGCGATTACATCGAAGGCTGGTACACCGGGGATGTGACACGGATGGATCGCGCACTCCATGACGATCTCGTCAAGCGAATGCCCGTCCACCAGGGCTCTCTTGAAACGACTCGATTGCACCCAGTCTCCAAGGCTCGCATGATCGAGTTGACGACCGAGGGTGGTGGTGAGAATCCCGACGCCGTCTTCGAGATCGTCATCGACGACGTCTCGAGGGACATAGCCACCGCGCGGGTGGCATCACCGGAATATCTGGACTACCTCCATCTTGCGAAAACCTCGAGTGGATGGAAAATCGTCAACGTGCTCTTTCACACGCGCGATTGACCAACCGGCACCCTCGCCCGCGCTGCCCCGCGTCCAACCGCCCCAGCCGACGCTTTTCTGAGCAGTTGGCGACGTAACGCGCTATGGATTTGTGGTCTGCCAATCGTATGTATGCCTGCCTATCTGAATGTCGCCCTGGACGATGTCTACATCGCCGTCTGGGACTCCAAATATGAGTACAACCACTGGCGCCCCATCACCGCGATTC
>CAZMXY010000066.1:16258-18867 GCA_964570345.1 uncultured Rhodothermales bacterium
TGGCTAGCGATCAACAGCATCCACCGTCGCATCTGTTCACGATACGTCTCTGGACGGAAGCGCTCGGCGACGACCGACAGGAAGTGCGAGGCAAGGTGCAGCATATCGTGAGCGGAGAGGCACGCCACTTTCGCGAATGGACGACCCTGGAGGCGTTTCTGTTGGAGAAACTGACAACGCCGGACAAGCAGCCGTTTCAGACGAACAAAGACAAGAGGCAAACCATGGAAACCCTACGCGCAGCGACAGCGACGAACAGGAGCACCTTCCTTGACGAGAACACCCTTCAGCCGTTCGGAGAGCGTCTGCGAGGTCCGCTGTTGCGCCCTGGCGATGACGGCTATGATGCTGCCCGCCAGGTCTGGAACGCGATGATCGACAGGCAGCCCGCCCTTGTCGCTCGTTGCACCGGTACGGCGGACGTGATAGCGGCAGTCCAATTTGCCGCCGCGCATGACCAGATCGTGTCGGTGCGGGGCGGCGGGCACAACATCGCCGGCAGCGCGGTCTGCGACGGCGGACTGATGATCGATCTGTCACCGATGCGCGGCATTCGCGTCGATCCGAAAGCACGCCGGGCCCGTGTTCAGGGAGGCGCTACCTGGGCCGACTTCGATCACGAGGCACAGGCGTTCGGACTGGCCACGCCGGGTGGGGTCATCTCCACCACAGGCGTTGGCGGGCTGACCCTCGGCGGCGGGATCGGCTGGCTCAGCCGCCTCCATGGTCTCGCTGCCGACAACCTGCGGGCGGTCGACGTCGTCACGGCGGAGGGCGAATGCGTGACGGCGAGCGACGAGGAGCATCCGGATCTCTTCTGGGGAATCCGAGGCGGCGGGGGCAACTTCGGCGTCGTCACCTCATTCGAGTTTGCCCTGCACGAGGTCGGGCCGGAGGTGCTCGCTGGCCCGACCGTCTACCGGCTGCAGGACGCGCCCGACGTGCTTCGACACTACCGGGACTTCGCGGGCGAGGCGCCGAGGGAATGCTGCGTCTGGGTGGTCCTGCTCACGGCCCCACCTTTTCCGTTCCTTCCCGAGGAGGTATACGGCACGAAGATCCTCTCGGTCTTCCAGTTCTACGCCGGCGACGTCGAGCAAGGCGAAGAAGTGCTCCGGCCGCTCCGCACCTTCGGCCATCCCATCGCCGACGTCGTCGGCCCAATGCCGTATGCGGCGGTCCAGTGCATTTTCGACCCGCTGTATGCAAATGGGGCTCGCAACTACTGGAGGTCGCACAATTTCACCCGCTTAGCTGACGAAGCGCTCGACCTTCTCGTCACCTACGCCGAAACGTTTCCGACGCCCCAGTCGGACATGGTCATCCATCAGGTCGGAGGAGCCGTCAACGACGTTGCCCCGGACGCGACCGCTTACCCCCACCGGGACGCTACGTTCATCGTGACGCCCGGCGCCCGCTGGCAGGACCCGTCGGGTGACGAACAGTGCATCGCGTGGATGCGGGCTTGGTACGATGCGCTAGCGAGGTACGCGACGGGCGGGTCGTATGTGAATTTCATCAGCGAGCGAGAGGGTCGTGAGCAGGTCGCCTACGGAGCGAACTACGACCGCTTAGTGAAGGTGAAGGGCAAGTATGATCCGACGAACCTCTTCCGCATGAACCAGAACATCAAGCCGACAGCGTAACGGCTTCTCCATGGAATTGAGCCCTCGATGGTCCGACGCGGCCGCACGGCAGGCGCCGGCGTCAGGCGCCGTCCGTGATCGACTCCACCGTCTCGAGCACGCCGTTCGCGAGGCGCAGCACGCGGTCTGCGATTCCCGCGAGGGCAAGGTTGTGCGTTACGATGACGAACGTGTGGTCGAGCGTTCGGCTGAGCCTCAAAATCTCTTCGTGCAGTTTTTCGGCCGTCTTCGTGTCGAGGTTTCCGGTCGGCTCGTCGGCCAGCACGAGGCCCGGTTCGTTCATCAAAGCGCGAGCAACGGCGACGCGCTGCTGCTCGCCTCCGGACATCTCACTCGGACGGTGCGACGCGCGCTCCGCCAAACCAAGCGCTTCGAGAAGCTCCATGGCTCGTCCCTTGACTTCGGCAAGGTGCCGGTGCCGAATGAGGGCGGGCATCGCGACGTTCTCCAGCGCCGAAAATTCGGGCAGGAGATGGTGAAACTGGAAGATGAACCCGATCTCACGATTTCGGAACGCGGCCAGATCTTCGTCCTTCCGCTGAAAGACGTCGACGCCGCGATACGTGACCGTCCCGCAATCCGGTCGATCGAGCGCTCCGAGTAGATGCAGAAGGGTACTCTTTCCCGTCCCGCTCTCGCCAACGACGGCGACCACCTCACCGGACCGCGCGGAAAAATCCACCCCGCGCAACACCTCCAGTCGTCCACCGGCGCCCGTGGGGTAACTCTTCTCGAGGCCGCGAGCTTCCAAAAAGGCGTCGACGCTTCGAGTCATTCGGTCCTGATCGATCAAAGGATCCCGCGGATTCGCCGGGGGCGCGGCTCGGATACGGCTGTCGACGGCTACTCGTCCCGCTCGATGCCGTACTTGTTCATCTTATTGTAAAGATGCGAGCGTTGAATGCCGATGGAGTCGGCCGTGCGACTGACGTTCCAGTCAAACTCATTCAACTTCCGCTCGAT
>CAZMXY010000067.1:0-5556 GCA_964570345.1 uncultured Rhodothermales bacterium
CGGTCACTACAACCTCGTCCGCATACTGCTTCAGGGCAAGGAAGGGGAGCTCGGCCTGATGCCGCCGCAAAACAACCTGTCGGATGAGGAAATCGCCGGCGTTCTGACGTACGTCCGAAATGCGTGGGGAAACAGCGCATATCCGGTTACTGCGGACCAGGCCGCGGACCTCCGCCTGGAGACGGCGGCTCGAGAAGCGCCGTGGACGGATTCGGAACTTGAGGCGACCGTGCATTGATGCCCGGCTCGACGTCGAGTCGAGAGTGAAACGGAAATGCAACCGAGAGACCGTCGTCGGTAGTCATGATCGAAATCAGTCACGTAAATACGACGTTCGAGCGAGAGCCCTTCCGAACGCCGTACGGATTCAAAGGCGGCTATTTGAGCCGGCTCTGGCAGTCCGTCGTTCTGCTCGAGAGCAGAAGCGGCCATCATGGCGTGGGTCTGGGAACGCAAAGCGTGCTATGGTCGGACTCGGCCGTGTTCGCGAGTCACTCCGAGTGCGCCGGAAACGCGCTCATGTTCGCCGTGACCGAATATGCCACTCGACTCGCCCAACGACGGTCTTTCGAGACGCCTCTCGAGCTGCTGGACGAGATCATGCCGTCGGCGTTCGACTACGCAAAACGGATTACCATGCGACCCGAACTTCGACAGACGTTTGCATTAAACGCACTCGTACCGCTCGACAACGCGGCGTGGATACTCTACGCGCACGAGCACGGAATCGAATCCTTCGAAAAGCTGATTCCACCTGCGTACTTACGTGCCCTCTCGTGTCGACACGAGCACGTGGCGAGTATGCCTGTCATCGGCTACGATGCCTCCGCCGATCAGATGGCCGCACTGGCAGACGAGGGTTATTTCGTGATCAAGGTCAAACTCGGCCATCCGGGCGATCAGGACGAAATGATCGAGAAGGACGTGAGGCGCATTGAGCAAGTGCATGGTGTCTTCAGAGATCTCGAAACGGAGCACACCACGTCGGGCAGGATCCCTTACTATTTCGACGTTAACGGCCGCTATGACGGCGTCGACCGGCTCAAGGAGGTTCTCGATTATGCGGACGGCATCGGAGCGCTCGATCGCATCGGAATCATCGAGGAACCCTTTCCCGAAGGCTACGAAGCGGACGTCTCGGGCTTCGGCGTCCGCATAGCCGCCGACGAGAGTGCGCACACGGTCAAGGACGCACGGCGTTTGATGGACATGGGATACGGAGCCATCGCCCTCAAGCCGGTCGCGAAGACCGTCAGCCTGAGCTTGAGGATCGCTTCTGAAGCCGCTCGACGCGGCGTGCCGTGTTTCTGCGCGGATCTGACGGTGAATCCGATTCTCGTCGATTGGAACAAGTCCTTCGCCGCCCGGCTCGCGCCGCTGCCCGACCTGCAAGTCGGACTTCTTGAGACGAACGGCCACCAGTTCTATGAGAATTGGGAACGCATGAAAGGATATCATCCGCGTGCCGGCGCGCCCTGGACGACGGCGACGAACGGAATCTTTCATCTGACGAACGACTTTTTCGAAGGCGGTACGGGCATCCTCGAGAACGCACCGCATTATCTCGAATTGGTGCGGCCGAGCGGCGGGCGGCTTACGATCTGAAGAGATTCCGTAGGAGGAACGAGACGTTTTCCTTTCGCTCGCGGAGGCGGCGCGTGAAGTAGGGCGCCCACTCCGTCCCATAGGGCGTATAGATGCGCAAGCCGTAGCCCTCGGCGACGAGCTGTTCCTGGGTCTTCGGACGGATGCCGAAGAGCATCTGAAACTCGAATCGACCGTTCGACACGTTTTTCTGCCCGACGAACTCCTTCGTCGCCCGGATCAGGTACTCGTCGTGCGTTGCGATGCCCGGACGCGGCGTGTGTTCGATCAGACGTTTCGTATAATCCATAAACCGCTCGCGGATCGTGGGCATGTCTTGATACGCGATCGAGGCGGGCTCCTTATAAGCGCCTTTGCAGATTCTCACCTGTGCGTTCAGGTCACACATCCGCTGAACGTCCGCGTCCGTCCGTTTGAGATAGGCTTGCAGGACGATGCCGACGTGATCCGGGTAATCCGGATAGACCTTCTCGAAGAGTCGCAGGGTCGATTCGGTCGTATCGCTGCCCTCCATATCCAGCCGGATGAACACGTCTTTCTGCCGGGCGCTCTCAAGTAGGTGGCGGAGATTGTCCAGACAGAACGACTCGTCGATCTTCTGACCCATCATGGACAGTTTGATCGAGACGTTCGCGTCCATGCCATTCCTTTCTCGCTCGGAGGCAACGGTATGGACGACGTTCACGTAGGCATCGCGGGCTGCGTCGGCGACTTCGCGGTCGTAGACGTACTCACCTAGCAGGTCTAAGGCGATGCGCATACCCTTCGCGTTGAGGCCTCTCACGGCAGGAAGTGCGTCCCTGAGTGTCTCTCCGGCAACGAATCGGCGGGCAAGAAAAAAGGGAAGTCTCATAGGGTAGGCGGAATGATCGATCAGGCGCAGCCGGGAAGGATCCGGCGGCTCTCCATACCTGTCGGCGTCCGCTCAGGATCCGGCCCGCGACGCGTAGACGCTAATCTCAATCGTCCTCCTCGCAGGGATTGCTCAGTGAAGCGCGTCTTCGATGTCGGCAAAGAGATCATCGAGGTGTTCCAGTCCCACCGAAAGACGCAGAAGGTTCTGGGGGGTCGGCGTCGGGGCTCGTTCGATGGACGCTCGGTGCTCGATCAGACTCTCCGTACCGCCCAGACTCGTCGCGCGTCGGAAGATCCTCGTCCTTGCCGTGACGGCGAGGGCCTCTTCCGCTCCACCTTCGACCTGGAAGGAAAGCATGCCGCCGAAATCATCCATCTGCCGCTTTGCGATCTCGTGTCCGGGATGGCTCTCGAGACCGGCGTAGTGAACCGCCTCGACACGCGGGTGCTTGCTCAGGCGATCGGCGACGGCTCGCGCATTGCGGCAATGGACGGCCATGCGAGCCGACAACGAACGCATGCCCCGCATCGTCAGCCACGCGGAGAACGGCTCCAGGACGGGTCCGGCGCTGATCTGCTGTCGCCGGATGCGCTCAAACATGCCGTCGCTCTTGCGTGCTATGACGACGCCGCCGAGCACGTCCGAGTGACCGGCCATGTACTTCGTCAGGGAATGCATGACGACGTCGGCTCCGTGTTCCAGCGGCCGCTGGAGGAGGGGCGTGGTCCACGTGCCGTCGACGGCCAGCAGAGCGTCTCCTCGATGCGCGAGGTCCGCCACGGCGTCCAGATCAGTGATTTTCGAGAGTGGATTCGAGGGCGTTTCAGCCCAGACGAGGCGCGTCTCGGCCTTCATCGCGGCGCGTACCGCGTCCGGCTTGGTAAAATCCGCCTGGCTGTAGCCGAGGCCCCATGGAACGAGTACCTCGTCGAGGACGCTCCGCACGCCGTGATACACGTCGTCCGGGATCACGACGTGATCGCCCGGCCGGAGTGCCTGCAGGATCGCCGTCGCCGCCGCCATGCCGGAAGCAAACGCGGCGGCGGACTCGCCTCCTTCCAGCGTCGCGACGGTCTCCTCGAGCCGGCGCCGGTTGGGATTGTCGCTGCGTCCGTACGAGAAGCCGCCGGGATACGTGCCGTCCTCCGATCGTTCGAAGGTGGTCGAGAGATGGATCGGCGAGACGACGTCCCGCGTCGGCACGTCGGGGTCGCATCCGGTCTGTGCCAGTAGTGTTTCGAGTCGGGCCATAGTGGCAAAAGGCCTCCTGTGCATCCATGAACAAAATGCGATAAGTTGTCCCAGCCGGGATGCGAAAGTGTACGTGAAACACCGCGAAGTTGAGGCAAAAGATTGACGAAGACAGACGTCGCCGCCCTGCGGCGTGAGTATCGGGATATGGAACTGAACGAACGCGACGTCGAGACGAGTCCGATCGATCAGTTCCGTAAGTGGTTCGAACAAGCCGTTGACGTCGTCGCTAGAGACGCAAGCGCGATGACGCTTGCAACGGCCGATGCGAAGGGCCGGCCCTCCGCGCGCATCGTGCTGCTCAAGGGCTTCGACGAACGCGGTTTTACGTTTTTCACTAATTACGGCAGCCAGAAGGCGCGCGACCTCGAGGAGAATCCGCAGGGCGCCCTCGTCTTCTGGTGGACCGAGCTCGATCGGCAGGTTCGCATCGACGGCCCCGTCGAGCCCACGACCTTCCGCGAATCGACGAAATATTTTGCCACGCGTCCCCGCGGCAGCCAGTTGAGCGCGGCCGCGTCCCCTCAGAGTCGAGTAATCCCCAACCGGCAGGCGCTCATCGACGCCGTCGCCGACGTGGAGAAGACCTGCGAGGGTCGCGACGTTCCCTGCCCGGAGACCTGGGGCGGATTCCGGCTCGTGCCGGAACGCATCGAGTTCTGGCAGGGACGGCCGAACCGACTCCACGACCGGATCCGCTACCGGCTGGACGACGAGGGCAAGTGGATCATCGATCGCCTGGCTCCCTGAGCGTCGGTCGCGACGCGTCCGCGCCACACAACATGGATTGAGATTTATGGAGACGAAAGACGCGTTCATCTCAGCCTCTCGGCACTATCTGCAGCGCGTGTATCTTCCCAAGATCGAGCGATGCCTGGACGAGCTGTCGGATGACGACGTGTGGTGGAGACCGAACGACCGCTCGAACGGCATCGGGAACCTCATTCTTCACCTGGTCGGGAACGTCCGCCAATACGTCGTCAGCGGTGCGGGAGGCGCACCGGACGTTCGACTGCGCGACGAGGAATTCGCCGCACGGCAGGTCGTGTCGAAGCACGATCTCCGCACGATGCTCAGGCAGACGCTGGCCGACGTCGATGCCGTGCTGGCTCGACTCGATCCGTCGGAGCTGGAAAGGACCATTACGGTGCAGGGCCGTCAAATCACCGTTTTCGCGGCGATTTATCACGCCGTTGAGCACTTCTCGATGCACACGGGCCAGATCATTTACGCCGCGAAGCAGCTCAGGGACGTCGACCTGAGCTTCTACTCGTTCGCCGGCGGCGTCGTACAGCGCCACTATTAGCCGGCCCATTCGTTCGTCACCGAAAGGCTCGATCCGTGTATTTGACGACTGTCGGACGGTCGATCAGACGCCAAAACGGAGGGCCGAGGGCACCCGTGCCCGACCGTCGGAACGTCGCACGGAGGAAGAACTCTTTTCCGTGCCGCTCGGCACCGGGAAAGCTGAAAGATCCCCAGTGGAAAACCCAGAAGGCATTCTCCGGAATCTGCGACAGCCTCCGGCCGACCAGCTCGGCGAGATACTGCACGTCGTCGAGCGTGGACGGTCCGCCGTTTTCCGCCAGCTCGTCGATGACGATCGTACGCGCACGCTTCTGATCGGGGGCCGACTCATAAATCCGGACGCGGCAGGTCGACCGGCGCCCATAGCCTTGCCACGTGACGAGCGTGTCGATCACGAGCTGGGCTGCCGACGGCTGCGTCATCGAGATTAGCAGAAGGACGAGGCGGAATCGACGAATCATGGGTTTCGTTTTCTGACAAGACCCGCCCGTCTCGAAAACGTAACCCGGAGCCCGTGAGGTGATGCGTGCTCGGCC